>JAJYDD010000154.1 GCA_021777795.1 Pseudomonadota bacterium
GAAGTAGCGCGCGCCGGGGCGCACGGCGAGATATTTGCCGGGTACGGTTTCGAGATTGTGGTTGAACACGTCCGGCCGCGCTTCGACGACGATCTCCAGCGCGCCGTCCTTGCGCAGGAAGTCCGGCGTCAGCACCTCGATGGTCGTCGCCGGCGCCGCCTTGCGGATGGCGCGGATGACGGCGGCGAAATGCGCCGCCCCGCCATCGGCGAGATCGTCGCGATCGACCGAGGTGACGACGACATGGGTGAGACCGAGCTTGGCGGTGGCGTCGCCGACGCGGGCGGGCTCATCGGCGTCGAGCGGGCGCGGCAGGCCCGTCGCGACATTGCAGAACGCGCAGGCGCGGGTGCAGACGTCGCCCATAATCATGAAAGTGGCGTGCTTCTTCTCCCAGCACTCGCCAATGTTGGGGCAGCGCGCCTCCTCGCAGACGGTGGCGAGCTTATGCTCGCGAACCAGCGCGTGCGTCGCCGCATAGCCCGGCGAGCCCGGCGCCTTGGCGCGGATCCAGGCGGGCTTGCGTTGGATGGGGTTATCCGGCCGATGCGCCTTTTCCGGGTGGCGCGGGCGGTCGATTTCGATGAGGCGGGTCATGCGGGAGCCTTATCACGGCGACGCGGCGGCGAGAATGGCGCCGGCGGCGGGGCTGGGGCGTTCAGGACGCGGGGGCTATGCCTTCGTAAAGGACCGCAAGCGGGATTTCGACCCCGATCTCCGGCATTTTCAGGGCGCTTTCGGCGCCGACAAACTCATGCGCCCATTCGCCTTCGCCGTCGCGAAAGAACACCTCAGCCGCCGCAACGTCCTGGTGCAGGACTATGTAGCGAACGAGCCGTTCGAGGGTCTGATATTCGGCGTTCTTGACGCCGAGATCCTTGCGCGCCGTCGAGGGACTGAGAACCTCGAACAGAACGACAGGCGCGGTGGTCCACGTCGATTTGCCGTCGGCCGGCGAGCAAATCACCATCGCATCGGGGTAGCGGACGCTGGCGGCCGTGCGGACCTTGACCTCGCTGCCGATGACGAAGCATGGGCCGCCGCGCAGGCAGGCTCCCAACGCGATCAGCAAGTTGGATTGTATCCGCGCATGCGCCATCGTGCCGCCGGTCATCGCCTCGACGGCGGCGCCGGAATATTCGTAGCGCAGCTCCTGGCGCTCTTCCCAGGCGATGAATTCATCCAGGGACATCGACTTCGGCAAAGCGGACATCGGCGAACTCCCGCCCGCAAACATGCGCGCCGCCGCCGCCAAGCTCAAGCCCTGACCAGCCCCGCGATATAGAACCCGTCCGTTCCCGAACGCAGCGGGTCGAGCCGCAGGCCGGCGCCCAGCGTCGAGACGAAATCGGCCAACGCCGGCAGGCCGGCGGCGCGCGCCATCGTCGCCGCGTCGAGCGGCAGGAAATCGTCGCGCGCGGACAGGAAAGCGGCGACGCGATCCTCGTTCTCCGCCTTCAGCACCGAGCAGGTGACATAGACCAGACGCCCGCCCGGCTTCACGTATTTCGTCGCCCGCTCAAGGATTTCCGCTTGATCCTTCACGCGCTCCTCCAGCGCGCCGGGGCGGATGCGCCATTTGGCGTCGGGGCTGCGCCGCCAGGCGCCCGAGCCCGTGCAAGGGGCGTCAACAAACACGAGATCGCAGCGCCCGACGAGATCGGCCACCGGGTCGGCGGCGCCGCGCGGCGCCCTCACCTGCACGGTCCGGGCGCCCGAGCGCTCCAGCCGCGCATAGAGCGGCGCGAGGCGACGGCCGTCCTCGTCGGTGGCGTAGACCTGCCCCTTGTTGGAGAGCATCGCCGCCAGGGCGAGGGTCTTGCCGCCGGCGCCGGCGCACAGGTCGAGAACCTGCATGCCGGGCGCCGCGCCGCTGACCAGCGCGGCCAGTTGCGAGGCCTCGTCCTGCACCTCGATCTGGCCTTTGACATAGAGCGGCTCGGCGCTCAGCGCCGGCCCGCGCCCATCGCCCTTCACCGCGATGCGCAGACCCACCGGAGAGAACGGGGTCGGCTCTGGGTTAAGGTGAGCCAGCGCCGCCAAGGCCTTGTCCGGGCTCATTTTCAGTGTATTGACGCGCAGATCGACCGGCGCTCGCGCGGCGAAAGCCGCCC
The DNA here is from genome assembly GCA_021777795.1 of Pseudomonadota bacterium. Lineage (GTDB taxonomy): Bacteria > Pseudomonadota > Alphaproteobacteria > Rhizobiales > Beijerinckiaceae > Roseiarcus. The sequence goes on from JAJYDD010000154.1 coordinate 2,115, forward strand.
CTGCGGCGGCCGCGTCCGCGCCGAAACTTTCGGCGAAGGCGGGGGCGAGCCATTCCGGATAATCGCCGCGCACATGATCGGGCGCGTCGTCGAGGTTGGGCGCGGCGAGGCGCGCGCGCTCGTTCTCGGTCAGCGGCGGGGGGCCGAAGCGCTCGCCGGAGAACAGCGCATCGATTTCCGCGACCCCGAGCCGGCGCAGGCTCGACAGCGCGCCCAAGACCTCGGCGCGCGGGCTTTCCTCGCCCATGAGCCAGCAGGACGACGCCTTGCGGCGCAGCGCGTCATAGACGAGGCTGGCGATCCCCGCGCGGTCGCCGGAGCCGGCGAAACGATGCGCGAGGCCCCAGTCCTTGAGCGCCTCGGCCGCCGGACGGCGACGGGTTTCTAGGTCGGCGAGCGCTTCGAGCGCAGCCTGGACGCGGGCTGAGGGGGTCATGCGTCGCTCTAGCGCGCGCGGCCCCAAGATGCAAAAGCGGCGGCCTCGGCGACAAGCCGTATTTACACCGCTGGCAAGTGTTCGCCGCCGCGCGCGGGGCTAGCCCGGCGCCGACCGCGCGGCGCCGCTCAAAGCCTGGGACTTCCCCCGACGAAAGGATGAGCCCAATGAAAAAGGCGGCGGTATCAACTATTTTTGCTGTCGTCTTCTTGGCGCGGCGGCTCGCTTCGCAAAAGTTTGAACCGCCGGAAGCATCTTCCGCGCCCTTCCCGCATTGCCTAAGCTGACCGATTGCGTCAAAGCGGCATGACAGTTTGTAAACAAGGGCGCGTAAAAGACTTCATGACTCTCGACCTCAACGAGCGTCAACTTCGCTCGGCTCTCGAGAACGTTCCGGTCGCCATGCTCGCGCACGACGACACCGGCCGGATTCGTTATCTCAGCCAGGAGCTCCTGCGCGCCACCGGCTATCGAGCGGATCAGATCAAGACCTTCGCCGATTGGGTCGCGCTGGTTCTCGACGATCCCGCCGACGTCGAAAAGGTCATGGCGTCGCATCACGCGGGCTTCGCCGCCGAGCCGGGTCCGCTGCATCGCGATTGGGAATTTTCGGTCCGCATCGCTGATGGCTCGATCCGGCGCTGGCTGGTGCGCGCCTTTTCCATCGGCCGCGACGACGCTGGCCACGCCGTCAACGTAAGCATGGGGCTAGATGTCACCAGCGAGCGGGCGACGCTCGACGCGCTCGCGCTCTCCGAATCGAAGCTGCGCCAGGCGCTGCGCGTCGGCGAAACCGGCAATTTCGAGCGCGATTCCCTGCGCCGGGTGACCGAATATTCCGACGAGTTGATGGCGCTACATGGCCTGCCGGAGGCGCAGCGGCGCGAAGCCTACGACCAATGGTACGGGCGCGTCTATCCCTGCGACAAAGACCGCGTGGTCGCCTACTCGGAGGACCTCGACCACCCCGATGCGCTGCTCGCCATCGAATATCGCATCACCCGGGTCAGCGATGGAGCGGTGCGCAGCATCGCGGAACGGCGCGAAATCCGGCGCGACGCCAAAGGCCGCGCGGTCGGCTGCATCGGGATCCAGCGCGACGTGACCGAGGCGCGCGCCGCCGAACAGGCTTTGCGGGAAAGCGAGGCCAGATTGCGCCTGACGCTGGAGATCGGCAAGGTCGGCACGTTCGACTGGAACCTCGCCAGCGGCGAGCTGATATTCGACGAGCGCGTGCGCGACGTCTGGGGGATCGAGCCCGAAAAGCCGCTCACCATCGCCGATTTCTACCGCGGCCTGCACCCCGACGACATCGCCCGCATCGAAGCGGAGATCGCCCGCTCGCATGACCCCGGCGGCGACGGCGGTTATGATGCGGAATACCGTGTCGTCAACGGGCGTGACGGGCTGACGCGCCACGTTTCGGCGCGCGGACGCACCCTGTTCGAGGGCGGCCGGCCGATGCGCATGATCGGCGTCGTGCTCGACGTCTCGACGCTGCGCGACGCCGCGTCGGTGCTGGAGCGTGACCGCGCGGAGTTGGAGCGGCTCGTCGAGGCGCGCACGCGCGAACTCGCGGAGGCGCAAACCCGCCTCGCCCACGCGCAGCGGATGGAGGCGCTGGGCCAACTCGCCGCCGGCATCGCCCATGATTTCAACAATGTGTTGCAGGCCATCGAGGCCGCCGCCGACCTTATCGAACGCAAGCCCGATGTCCAGAATCTGCCGCGATACCTGCGCATGGCGCGCGAGGCGACGCGGCGCGGCAGCGCGATCTCGCGCCGGCTGCTGTCGTTCTCGCAGCGCGCGGACCTCGAAACCGAGCGGGTGGAGACGGCGCGGCTGATCGACGAGGTGGCGGGCATCCTGCGTCGCACGCTCGGCCTCGGCGTTTCGATAGAGATCGATTGCGCGCCCGATTGCCCCGCTGTTCTCGCCGACCGACGGCAATTGGAGACGTCGCTGCTCAACCTTGCCGCCAACGCGCGCGATGCGATGGACGGCTCTGGCGTCCTGACACTGCGAGCGGGCCCGGACACGCCGACGACGGCCGAGGCCTCGCGCTATCGCGCCCATCTCAAGCCCGGCGACTATGTGCGCTTCGAGATTGCGGATACGGGCTGCGGCATGAACGCGGATGTGCGGGCGCGCGCGGCCGAGCCGTTCTTCTCCACCAAGCCGCGCGGCCAAGGCGCTGGGCTCGGCCTGTCGATGGCGCGCGGCTTCGCCGACCAGTCGGGCGGCGGTTTGCGCATCGACAGCGAGCCGGGCAAGGGCGCGAGCGTGGCCCTGTGGCTGCCGGTGGCCCCGCCGGCCGCCGCGGAGGCGCCCAAGGAGGCGTCGGTAGGGCGCGGACAGCTGCTGCTGGTCGACGACGATCCGCTGGTGCGCGAATTGGTCGGCGAGCAGTTGCGCTGCGCGGGCTTTAGCGTCACCGTATGCGGTGAAGGCCGCACGGCGATCGAACGGCTCGATTCGGGCCTGGCCGTCGACCTGCTGCTGACCGACTTCTCCATGCCCGAGATGAACGGCGTCACGCTGGCGCGGGAGGCGCGCAAACGGCGGCCGCGGCTGCCGGTGGTGGTGCTCACCGGCTATGTCAGCGACGCGGCGGACGCGGCGGGCGACGCGGATTTCGAGCTGCTGCGCAAGCCGATCGATAGCGCGGCGCTGATCGGCCGCGTCGTGGCGATGATCGGCGGCAAGTGAGCCGGCCAGGGCACGATTGACGGCGCCGCGCGTTGCGCTAAGACCTACCCGCCCCGCCAGCCGCGCATCCCCAGAAAGGCGCCCTTATGCCTGAACCGATCGTCCCTCACGACCTGCTGGCGAATTCGATCCGCTTCCTCGCCGCCGACGCCGTGGAGAAAGCCAATTCCGGCCACCCCGGCCTGCCGATGGGCATGGCCGACGTCGCCACCATCTTGTTCACGAAATTCCTCAAGATCGACCCGGCCGAGCCGAAATGGCCGGATCGCGACCGCTTCGTGCTCTCAGCCGGCCACGGCTCGATGCTGCAATACGCCGTACACTACCTGCTCGGCTATGCGGATATGACGCTCGACGAGATCAAGCGCTTCCGCCAGCTCCATTCGCGCACGCCCGGTCATCCCGAATACGGCCACACCCTCGGCGTCGAGGCGACGACCGGGCCGCTCGGCCAGGGTCTGGCGATGTCGGTCGGCATGGCGATCGCGGAAGCCGCGCTCAACGCCCGCTACGGCGACGATCTCGTCAATCACCGCACCTATGTCATCGTCGGCGACGGCTGCCTGATGGAGGGCGTCAGCCACGAGGCGATCGACCTCGCCGGGCACCTGAAGCTCAAGAGGCTCATCGTGATGTGGGACAACAACCACATCAGCATCGACGGCGCCACCTCGCTCGCCACCTCCACCGATCAGGTCAAGCGCTTCGAGGCGCATGGCTGGCGCACGATGTCAATTGACGGCCATGATCCCCGCGCCATCGAGGCGGCGCTCAAATGGGCGCAGGACGGCGACCGGCCGAGCTTCATCGCCTGCCGCACCACCATCGGTTTCGGCGCGCCTACCAAGCAAGGCAAGGAATCGACGCACGGCTCGCCGCTCGGCGCGGCCGAACTGGAAGCGACGCGCAAGAACCTGCACTGGTCCTATCCGTCGTTCGAGATTCCGGCGGAATCGCTCAGCTATTGGCGCAAGGCGGGCGAGCGCTCACGCGGCCTGCGCGCCGAATGGGAGACCCGCGCCAAGGCGCACCCGAAATGGGCGGCCTTCTCGCATGACATTTCCGGCGACCTGCCCGGCGATTTCTCCGGCAAGATGGCCGATTACAAGCGCGGCCTCATCGAATCGAAGCCGAACGTCGCCACCCGCAAATCCTCAGAGATGACGCTCGGGATCATAAACGCGGCTTTGCCGAACTCGCTCGGCGGCTCGGCCGACCTCACCCATTCCAACCTGACGCTGACCAAGGGCCAGGAATCGCTGACGGCGGAGGATTTCCACGGCTCCTATGTTCGCTATGGCATCCGCGAATTCGGCATGTCGGCGGCGATGAACGGCGTCGCGCTGCATGGCGGCTTCCTGCCCTATGGCGGCACGTTCCTCATTTTCTCCGATTACGCGCGCGGCGCGATCCGGCTCTCGGCGTTGATGGGAATCAGGGTGATCTATGTGCTGACCCACGATTCCATCGGCGTCGGCGAGGATGGGCCGACGCATGAACCCATCGAGCAGATCGCCTCGCTGCGCGCCCTGCCCCATCTCAACGTCTATCGCCCCGCCGACGCGGTGGAATGCGCCGAATGTTGGGAATTGGCGCTGGGCTCGACCAAAAATCCCTCGGCGCTGGCGCTGTCCCGGCAGAACCTGCCGACGTTGCGCACGTCGAGCGACGTCAATCTGTCGGCGCGCGGCGCTTATGTGCTGAGCGAGCCCGAAGGCGGTCGCGACGTGACGCTGCTCGCCACCGGGTCGGAAGTGTCGATGGCGGCTGAGGCGGCCAAGGCGCTGGGCGCGGAGGGGATCAAGGCCGCCGTCGTCTCGATGCCCTGCTGGTCGTTGTTCGAGGCGCAAGACGCCGGCTATCGCGCTTCCGTGCTGGGCGCGGCGCCGCGCGTGGCGGTCGAGGCGGCGATTTCGTTCGGCTGGGACCGCTATATCGGCGAAGGCGGCCGTTTCGTCGGCATGCACGGCTTCGGCGCCAGCGCGCCGGGAGCGGAAGTCTACAAGGCGTTCGGCATCACCGCCCAGGCGGTGATCGAGGCGGCGAAGGCGCTCGTCAAGAGATGAGCGTCAAGATCGCGCCCTCGATCCTGTCCGCCGATTTCGCCGATCTCGGCGCGGAAGTGCGCGCCGTCGACGAGGCCGGCGCGGATTGGATTCATCTCGACGTGATGGACGGGCATTTCGTGCCCAACATCACCTTCGGGCCGCCGGTGGTGGCAAGCTTGCGGCGGCATACGAACAAGCTGTTCGACTGCCATCTGATGATCGAGCCCTGCGACGCCTATCTGGAAGCCTTCGCCAAGGCCGGCTGCGACCAGATCACCGTCCATGCCGAGGCGACGCGCCATCTCGACCGCTCGTTGCAGATCATCAAGGGGCTCGGCAAGAAAGCCGGCGTCGCGCTGAACCCTTCGACGCCGCTCGACATGATCGAATATGTGCTCGACCGGCTCGATCTGGTGCTGCTGATGACGGTCAATCCCGGCTTCGGCGGCCAGGCGTTCATTCCGGCGGTGCTGGAAAAGGTCCGTCGCGTGAAGCGGCTGATCGGCTACCGCCCCATCGAGATCGAAGTCGATGGCGGCGTGACGACGCAGACTGCGCCCAAGCTGATCGAGGCCGGCGTCACCGCGATGGTGGCGGGCTCGGCGGTGTTCAAGGGCGACGCCCGTCAGTACGCGACCAATATGGCGGCGTTGCGCGGCTAAGTCTCTAAATCCTCTCCCCACAAGCGGGGGGAGGTTCACTTCTCCAGCTTCGCCCGAATCTCCTTCAGTTCCTTCTTGCGCGCGGCGTCCGGCTTCGGCGTATCGATTGGCAGCGAATCCATCGCGGTAATGAGGATTTGCGAGACGAGCAGTCGCGCGTTCTTCTTGTCGTCTGCGGGCACGACGAACCAGGGCGCGGCCTTGAGGCTGGTGGCGGGCAGCATCTCCTCGTAAGCGCGCACGTAATCCTTCCAATAGCCGCGCTCCTCGGCGTCGGCCATCGAGGCTTTCCAGTTCTTGTCCTCGTCGTCCAGGCGGGCGAGCAGGCGGCGCTTCTGCTCGTCCTTGGAGATGTGCAGGAATATCTTGACGATCTTGGTCGCGCTGTCGGTCAGATGCCGCTCGAAATCGCGGATCGCGCGCAGGCGCTCGGCGAAGAAGCCGTCGATGTCCTTCGGTGGGTCCATGCCTTCATTGGCGAGCAGCTTCGGGTGGACGCGCTCGACCAGCACGGCCTCGTAATAAGAGCGGTTGAAGATGGCGATGGCGCCGCGCTCGGGCAGTTCCGGCTGATGGCGCCAGAGGAAATCGTGGCGCAATTCCGTCGGCGTCGGCTGCTTGAACGAGGCGACGCGGCAGCCCTGCGGGTTGACGCCGCGCAGAGCGTGCTTGATCGCGCCGTCCTTGCCGGCGCTGTCCATGCCTTGCAAGACGACGAGCAGCGCATGGCGGCCGTTGGCGAAAAGGCGCTCGTGGCGCTT
>JAJYDD010000155.1 GCA_021777795.1 Pseudomonadota bacterium
GCCAAGGCGCGCCGTCAGATAAAGCGCCAGCGCGACGCCGACCAGCGCGTAGGGCGGCTTGATCGCCGCCATCATCCCCGCCCCGATTCCGGTCGCCAGCGCCAGCCACAGCGCCGGCCGCGCGCCCTCGGCGCGGGCGAGCGCCAGCGCCAGCAGCGGCACGCCGAACACCGCCGCCAGATGGTCGCGCTCGGCGAAGGTTTCTCCCGGCAAGACGACGAGCGCCACCACGGCGGCGAGCGCGACGCCCGGCCCGATCCGGCGCAGCGCGACAAAGCTCAACGCCATCGCCGCGCCGGCGGAAAGAAAGGCGAAGACCGCGACGCAGAATTCCGACGATAGGCCAAGCGCCCGCGCCGCCGCCACGGCCGGCAGATAGAGCAGCAGCGAGGCCGGCGGGTTGATCTCGATGAAATCGCGGTAGGGCGTGGCGCCGTCGAGCCAGCGCTCGTCGCAAAGCGCGAGCCAGCCGACATCCGCCATCATGCCGAAGGAAAGTTGCGTCGCCAGCGCCGCCGCCAGCAGCGCCCCCGCCGCAATCCAGATCGCCGGCGCGCTCTTGCGTTCCTCGACGGCGAAAAGCGCCGCGAGGCTCAAGCCGCCTCCTCGCGCGCCGCCTCTATGACGCTGGCCGCCTCGAAGCCGACCGCGCGATCGACGAAATACAGCGGCCGGCGCTTCACCTCGGTATGGATGCGGCCGATATAGACGCCGAGCACCCCGGTCATCAGCATGTTCGCGCCGCCGAGGAACGTCATCACCACAATGATCGAGGACCAGCCGCGCGCGAGATTGGCGCCGGCGAGCCAGAGCGCCACGACGAACAGCGCATAGCCGAGCGCGACCGCGCAGACCGCAAGGCCCGCCCACAGCGCCGCCCGCAACGGCGCGTCGGAGAACGAGACGAGCCCACTCGCCGCCAGCCGGACCATCTTGGTCAGCGAATATTTGGTCTCCCCGGCCGCGCGCGCCGGGCGATGGAACTGCACCACCGCCTGCCGGTAGCCGACCCAGGAGAACATGCCGCGCACGAAGCGGTCGCGCTCGGGCATGGCCAGGAAGGAGTCGAGCGCCTTGCGGTCGACGAGGCGGAAATCGCCGACATTGGGCGGCACGTCGACGTCGCTGAGCCGCCCCATGACGCGATAGAACAGGTTCGAGGTCATGAGCTTGAAACGGCTCTCGCCCTCGCGCGACAGGCGCTGCGCATAGACGACCTCGAAGCCCTCGCGCCATTTGGCGATCATGTCGAGGACGACCTCGGGCGGGTCCTGCAAATCGGCGTCCATCAGCACCACGGCCTGCCCGCGCGCGCGCGCCATGCCGCTGGTCATCGCCACCTGCTGGCCGAAATTGCGCGAAAGCTTGAGGAAACGGTAGCGCGCATCGGCGCGGGCGCGCGCCTCCAGCACGATCGGGCTGGCGTCCGTGGAGCCGTCGTCGACGAAGATGACCTCGGCCGGGCCGTCGAGCTTGGGCAGCAGCGCATCGAGCCGGCGCAACAGCACCGGCAGCACCGCCTCCTCATTGTAGATCGGAACGACGAGAGAATAGAGGGGGTTCATGGGAAACCGCGCGCCAAACCAAGCGCGAGCCTAACGGCGGAGGCTTAAGAAAGGCGTAACCCGAGGGAAGGCGGAGTTCAGGCCGCGATTGGAGCGAAGTGCTGGAGGTAGCGCGCCTGGATGTCCGCGACGCGCAGCACCACGAAGACATCGGTGGCCGCGAAGGCCTCGTCGATGACCGCCTGCGCGCCAAAGCGCGCGCCGAGCCTGAGATAGCCCTTCACCAGCGGCGGCAGCGACCGCAACGCCGCCTTCAGATCATGCGGCGCGACGCTGGACGCCTCGACGGAGCGCGCATGAGCGCAAGGGCTGACGCGCCATTCCGGCTCGGCCGCGCATTGGCTCGCCAGCGCCGCCAGCGCCGGCGCATGGCGCTCGGGATCGGCGCCGGGAAAGCTGGCGCAGCCGAACATCACATCGACGCGGTGGGCGAGCGCATAAGCCCAGACGCCGCGCCAGAGGGTCTCCAGCGCGCGCTTGGAGCGATAGCCCTCGGCGACGCAAGACCGGCCAAGCTCCATGAAATTGAGCCCTGGGTGGCGCGCGATCAGCGCCCCGACCTCGAACTCCGCCGCGCTGTAGAAACCGAAACCCCGCTGCGCGACCTCGCCCCGCAGCAGTCGATAGGCGCCCACGACCGCTCCCGAACCCCGGTCGATCGCCAACACATGGTCGCAGACCTCGTCGAAGCGGCAGATGTCGCGCCGCGCCCGCCGGCTCGCCTCGTCCGGGACGGCGCCGCCCTCCTCGAAGAAGACGCGATAGCGCAGCGCCTGCGCGGCCTCGATCTCGCGCGGGCCCGAGGCCAGCCTCACCTCCAGATCGCCCGCGCGGACTAGCAGATTCGGCTCACCCATGTTGACGATCCTCGCCCCTGCGCGTCTTCAACATGAGAAACGAAAGGAATTATGACAAGCGCCGCGCCGCCTGCGGCTGGGCGCGCCGACCCAGCGCGCGCTCGATGGCTTCGGCGAGTTTGGGCGGGTCGAACGGTTTGACCAGATATTCGTCGGCCCCCGCCTCCATCGCGGCGCGCTGATCCTGCGCGGCGCCGTTGGCGGTCAAAGCCACCACGGCGACCGGCGCCGCGCCGGTCTCGCGCTCGATCTCGCGAATCTCGCGCACCGCCTGGCGCCCGTCGAGGCCCGGCATCTTGATGTCCATCAGCACGAGGTCGAAGGCTTGCGCCTTGCCGCGCGCCGCCTCATCGGCCATGCGCACCGCCGCCAGCCCGTCCCGCGCGCGCGCGATGTCGAAGCCGAGCCGGCGCAACGCCTTCTGCGCGATGACGAAATTGATGTCGTTGTCCTCCGCCACCAGCGCGCGCGCGCTTTTGTGGCGCAGGGCCGCCGGCTTGGCGGCGACGCTCGCCTCGGCCGCGCGGTTTTGCGGATATTGCTCGGCCAACCGCTCGTAGAGCGAGCGCGCCCGCACCGGCTTGACCAGCCAGCCGTCGAACCCCGCCACCGCCTGGCCGCCGAAGGCGCGCCGCTCGAAGGGCGAGAACAGCACCAGGCTCTTGGCGGCGCCGGCGGCGCGCGCGGCGAGCGCCAGCGCATGGGTCGCCTCGCGGCCGAGCGCGCAATCGACGATGACGATGTCCGGCGCGGGCTCGCTGGAGAGCGCCGCCAGCCCCGCCTCCAGCCCGTCGGCGCGCGCGATCTGCGCCCCGCCCTCGGCGAGCCGGGCCGCCAGCGCCGGCCCCTCGAACGGCGAATTGGCGATCACCAGCGCGCGCCGGCCAGCCAACCGCGCCCTCGCGTCGATGGCAGGCTCGGGATCGGCGACCGCCGGCAAGGGCGCTGCGAACGAAAACACCGCGCCGCCGCCGGGATTGTCGGCGAGCGCGATCTTGCCGCCCATCAGTTCGATGAGGCGCTTGGTGATGGCGAGCCCGAGACCGGTGCCCTCGCTTTGCTGTCCCGTATCGCCTTGCTCGAAATCCTCGAAGATGCGCTCGCGCCGCTCGGCCGGCACGCCGGGCCCGGTGTCGGCGACGCTGAAGATGAGCGCGTCGCCGTCCCCGCGCGCAACCGAGACGCCGACGCCGCCGGCGTGGGTGAACTTGATGGCGTTGCCGGCGAGATTAAGCAGCGCCTGGCGCAGCCGCAGCGCGTCGCCGCGCACATATCGCGGCGCGTCGGCGGCGATGGAGGCGGCGATTTCGAGCCCCTTGCTCTGCGCCCCCGGCGCCAGCAATTCGCTCACCCCCTCGACGAGGGGGCGCAGCTCGAAGGGTTCGTCGGCGAGTTCGAGCCGGCCGGCCTCGATGCGCGAGAAATCGAGGATCTGGTCGATAAGGTTTGCGAGCGCCGCGCCGGAGCCGCGAATCGCCTCGACATAGCTCGCCGGCTCCGGCTCCAGCCCGACGTCGCGCAAGAGATCAGCCATGCCGATGATGCCCGCCAACGGGGTGCGGATCTCATGGCTCATGGTGGCCAGAAAGCGCGACTTGGCCTCGTTGGCGGCTTCCGCGCGCTCGCGCTCCGCCGCCGCCGCCTTCAGCCGCCACACTTCGTCGCGCAGCGCCTCGTTCTGCGTCTCGATCCCCCGCGTTCGCGCCGCCGCGCCGTAGCGACGGCGCAGCAATTCGAACCCCAGCGCCAGCACCAAAGCCGCCTGTAGGCCCCCTTGGATCGCCAGAGTGGGCCAGTCCGCCAGACGCGGGTCGGAAATCATACTCAACATGGACGAAACTCGTGCAACCCTGCGGCGGCGATTTGCCTGCGACAGCATGGTCGAACGGAGTTGACATTCCCTTGCTGCGGTCGTGCGAATTTCGCGGCGCGGACCGAGCCGCCGCCCGTGTTTGGCGCTTCCGATGCGGCGAGCGCGTCGCCCGTATCTACCTTTGCGCGGGTCGAGAGTGCGCAAGGAAATGCGAGCCCGGCGCCCGGGTCACCATCAACGGGACAGCCGAGCATAGCACTGGATGCGGCGCTGGCGACCGCACGGGCGCTGAAAAGGCCGTCGCCGAATATGTCGCCGAAAAGCACGCGCCGGAATGGCGCGGCCAGTTGAAGAACGCGCTGGCAACCCGAGATCGAACGATCGTCAATGATTTCGAAGCGCTATGACTTGCGAAATTCGATCCCGCACTTTTTGCGGATGCTTTCTTGTTCAATGGCGTCCATCTGGCCCTTGAGGCTGGCGATCTGCGCCGCCGGACCCATCACCGTGGACAAAGAAAGCGGCCGGCCAGAAAACAACAAGCGCAACGCCCGTCGCAACCGCGTCACTTGTAGCCTTGCTGGTTTGAACGCCCGAAACCTCTGCGGCTTTCGCAGACACACGCGCCGCCTCTTCTCGCAGTTACGAACATGAATAGCTTTCGTATTGCATGGGCGAAACATAGGACGTTGCGATATTGTCGGCGCGCGTCGCGCATCCTCCGAGCAAAAGCGTCATTGCGACCGAAGCAAGAAATTTGTGCATAAGCCCTCCCTGAAATGCGGCGACATTTGGGCGGGCGTAACGCGTAAGCCAAATCGTCGGGAAGCCCCCCACCGCCAAAGGCATGGGCGTTGACGGCATGACGGCCCGGCGGCCCTCCCCGTTGAGGACTTGAACGCGAGCAATGACGAATAGGCGGTAGCGTCTCGCTCGTCTGCTATTCTCGCGAGAGCGGCGAGATCGTCGCGTGTCAGGCGCTTGGGCAACGGCGGCGGACAATAGAGGACTGCGGCGAATGTCTCTGGACAATACGCGATACGTAGCGTATATCATCCTGGATGATCGCCAGCTTCGCCGATGCCGAAACTGAGAGGTTCTTCCGCGATGGCGTTTGCCCGCCGAAGTGGCGGCCGATTGAGCGTGTGCTCGCGCGCAAACTCGACATGCTCGACGCCGCGCCGGGGCTTGACGCCTTGCGGTCGCCACCGGGAAATCGGCTTGAGGCCCTGAAGGGCGACCGATCGGGGCAATGCAGCATCCGCGTCAACGACCGTTGGCGGGTTTGCTTCATGTGGACCGAAATCGGACCAACCGAAGTTGAAGTTGTAGACTATCACTGAGGAGATCGCCATGCCTCGCCTGCGAACCCATCCCGGCGAAGTGCTCGTCGAGGAATACATGAAGCCTTTCGACATGAGCGCCAGCGCGCTCGCGCAAGCGATTGGCGTTCCCGGCAATCGCATCAGCGACATCGCGCGCGGCCGGAGAGACATGAGCGCCGATACCGCGCTACGCCTTGGCCGGTTCTTTGGCGTGGACCCGCGCTTTTGGCTCAACCTTCAGACCGCCTACGATCTATCGCGGGCGGAGACGGAAAACGACTATTCGGCGATCCGGCCCCGTGAACCCGTAGAGGCATAGCACCGGCAACATGGACAGGCTTCTGCCCGGCGGCCGGCGAGGCGAGCGGGCGGGCGTTCGCTGGTCAAGGAGCGTTGCGCCGGGCGAGCGGTCCTTGCCCCTTACGGGCTCCCCACTGGCGACGTTGCTTCTCATATATGGCCCGTAGGCGAGATGCTGGGCAGGCCGTTCGGCGAGGATCGGCGGCGAAGGATCGAAAGGCGTGACAAATAGCGACAGCGGCGGCCGGGAGCCTCGGCAAAGCGTGTTCGGCGCGGGAGCGCGTATCCTCGGGATATGGATTTTCGGCCTCATCGGCGCCGGGAGCTTGTTCGCGATCCTGGGGCGAGCGCTGGACCGGGCCGGCGGCAGTTACAGCGACGATGGTTCGGTCGGCGGTCTCTTCGCCGGCGTCGCCCTGTTCACATGCACTCGCCTTTGGGCGCGCGAGAGGCGCTAGACGGGCAAGCGACCATGAGCCGCCGCAGCCGGTTTAGCCGCTGGCGTTCGCCGCTATACGTCGCAAACCGATCCCGACTTGTGGACTGATTTGGGGACCGGAGAGAGAAAACGGCAAAAATCCAAGTGATTTCAATGCCAATTGGCGGAAGCGGTGAGATTCGAACTCACGGTGGGGTTGCCCCCACGGCGGTTTTCAAGACCGCTGCCTTAAACCACTCGGCCACACTTCCAAAATCTTATCTCATACGGCGTCCTTACCGCTGACGCCGCCGCGAACCTTTATGGCGGCGCCGTCTCGGCCTAGAAGCGTTAGGTTGAGTCCCTCCTTCTCGGCGACACATTAGCGTTTTTGCCAGATCATAAAGGCGGCGTCCAGACGCCGTGGAACCTTAGTCCCCGCGTAACAGCAGCCCATCCAGGAACACGTCGATCAGCTTCAGCGCCGTCTCGCGCCATCCCGGCTGGTCGTTGACGACGCAGAAGCCGAGCACCGCGCGCATAAGCTCCTGCGGCGTGATGTCCGTGCGCAACGCCCCTGCCTGCCGCGCCCGGCCGATGAGCAGGCCCGCGGCCTGCGTCAGCCGGGGGAAGGAATAAGCCGAAAGATCTTTGTTGTAGGCCGCCAGCGCCAGCGCCGCCGCCATGCCCTTCTTGGTGGCGACGAATTCGACGTTGGCCTTCACCCAAGCCCGCAGCGCCTCGGCCGGCGCGCCCACCGAAGCCTCGGCGAGCGCGGCCAGTTCGTCGACCTCGCGGCGATAGACCGCCTCGAACAAAGCCTCGCGGGTCGGAAAATGGCGGTAGAGCGTGCCGATGCCGACTTGCGCCGTGCGCGCCACCGCCTCCAGGCTCGCCTCCGGTCCGCCGGCGCTGAACACCGTCTTGGCCGCGTCGAGCAGCCGCATCCGGTTGCGCGCGGCATCGGCGCGCGGGCTGCGCGTCGAGGGCTTTGGCGACACATCACTCATTCGTGAGCAGCCCTGCATTGCAAACCGGAGGCAGCCTCCATATTATCCGATTGGGCGGATATAAAGGCGCTATAGCCGAGCCAGCACACCGCTTCACCTCAATTCCGATCGACGTTCCCAATTCAAATACCGAAGCGTCGATCCCTTACCGGAGTTTCGCATGAACCTTGCGATCTCGGCGACCCTGAACGGCGTCCGGCGCGACGTTGTTCTGGAGGACGCCCGCATCACCCTGCTCGACCTCCTGCGCGAGCGGCTGGGGCTCACCGGCGCCAAGAAAGGCTGCGATCGCGGCCAGTGCGGCGCCTGCACCGTCATCCTCGACGGCCGGCGCGTCAATGCCTGCCTCGTGCTGGCGGCGACTTGCGACGGCGCCGACATCCGCACCATCGAGGGTCTCGCCGACGGCGAGACGCTCAGCGCCGTGCAGGCCGCCTTCATCGCCCACGATGCGCTGCAATGCGGCTTCTGCACGCCGGGCCAGATCATGAGCGCCACCGCCTTCCTGCAAGAGGGCGGCGACTGGCGCGACCCCGAGGCGATCCGCGAAGGCATGAGCGGCAACCTGTGCCGCTGCGGGGCCTATGCCGGCATCGTCGAGGCCGTGCAGGACGCCGGGCGCCGGCTCGAAACACGAAAGGACGCGGCATGAACGGCTTCGCATTCCTCCAGCCGCATACCCTCGACGAGGCGCTGGCGGCCGGCGCGGCGCCGGGCGCGGCTTATCTGGCCGGCGGCACCAATCTCGTCGATCTCCTGAAGGCCGGCGTCGAGAGGCCGCAGCGCGTCGTCCATCTCGGCCGCCTCGAAGGGCTCGACCGCATCGAGACCCTGCCCGACGGCGGCGTGCGCATCGGCGCGCTCGTGCGCAACGCCGATCTCGTCGAGCTTGCCGAACGCTACCCGCTGCTGGTCGAGGCGACGCTGTCCGGCGCCTCGGCGCAGTTGCGCAATGCGGCGACGCTCGGCGGCAATCTCATGCAGCGCCCGCGCTGCGCCTATTTCTTCGATACCGCCAGCGCCTGCAACAAGCGCGAGCCCGGCGCCGGCTGCGACATGATCGGCGGCGAATCGCGAAGCGCGGCGATCCTCGGCGCCAGCCCTTCTTGCGTCGCCACCCACCCCTCCGATCTCGCCGTGGCGCTGGTCGCGCTTGACGCCGTGGTCGAGATCGCCGGGCCGCAGGGGCGGCGCGAAATCGCGCTCGACGATTTTTACCGCCTGCCCGGCGACGCGCCGAGCCGCGAGACCGAGCTTGGCGGCGGCGAGTTGATCCTCGCCGTGCGCTTGCCGGCGCCGGCCTTCGCCGGCCATTCCCGCTATGTGAAGGCGCGCGACCGCGTCTCCTTCGCCTTCGCGCTCGCCTCCGCCGCCGCCGCGTTGCGGATCGAGGGCGGGCTCATCGTCGAGGCGCGGCTGACGCTCGGCGGCGTC
>JAJYDD010000156.1 GCA_021777795.1 Pseudomonadota bacterium
AGCGATGCAGATTTTGTCGTCTGGAGTGACAATCATCGCGGCGCTTTTCCCGCTGGTCGCGATTGCGGCCGAACCCGCTGCGCCGGCGACCGCGCCGGCGCCTTCGCAAGCGAAGGTCTTCTACATTTCGCCCGATGACCCGCAGGAGGACTTCCTGTGTCCTGCGGGCGTGCTCGAATCGGTGCTGGCGACTACCGAAAACCGGGTCGTGACCGTTCTTCTGCTGGACGCCAACAAGACGCCCCTCGCGGAGGACGCCTGGGGCGCCGCCGCCGGTTTCCGGTTGCGGCGCAAGCCGCAAACGAAAGTCCGGGTGATGATGATGTGCGGGCCGTAGCGCCGGAAGGTCAGAAGTCGAACCTGAGCCCGCCGGTCGCCGCCAGCCCCGAGATTTTCGGGCCGAAGGCCCAGGCGCCCTGGCCGTAGCCGGTGAGGCCCACGCCCGCCCAGGTCGCCGACGCCCCAAACCCGACTTCGCCGAAACTGCCGAGCCCCGTCGAGGCGATCGTCGGTCCCTGCGGCACATTGATCGTCGCTCCGCTCAGCCATTCCCGCCAGGCCGAGGCCATCGCATAGGGGCGCCAGGCGAGCGCGCCTTGGTTGAAATCGCCGCCTATCTCCAGCCCCGCATGGCCGAGCGTGAGCCGCGTCAGGCCGAAGGAGAGATCGCCGACGTTGGTCGGTTCGTTGGCGATGGCGAGGCGGCTGAGGCTGACGCCGGCCTCTGGCTCGACATAGAGCGCGCCGGCGGGGATGCGGTAGCTCGCCTCGGCCGCATAGCTCATGCCGGCGGCGCGCTGGTTCTGGCCATAGACTGCCAGCGGCGCGTCGGTGAGTTGCATATTGACGACATTGTAGCGCGCCTCAACGCGGCCGGTGAATCCCAGGCCGCTCAGGGCGGCGTAGGCGCCGACGAAGGGCAGGTCTATCGCCGCCGAGGCGGCGGAGCCGCCGCCATCCATCACCCGCCCCGCCGCGTCGCCGCCCTCGGCGCCGATGCGCAGGCTGAGGCCGGAGTTCTGGATATTGTGCAGGCCGTATTCGACGCCGATCTCGCCGCCCGCAAGGCCGGTGGAAAGTCGGGTGGCGTCGAAGGGCGGCCCCGTCCCGGCGTTGTTCTGCCCCGACAGCGTCAGCGCCGCGCCGAAGCCGCGCGACCACACCGCGCCGGCGCCGAGATTGGGCGTGGGATCGGCGGGCGCGCGCTCGAAATCGGCTGGCGGCGGCGCCAGCGCCTGGACGAAGGCGAAGTTCGCGGCGAGCGCGACCTGCGAGGCGGTGACGCCGAGGCCGGGATTGATCGTCTGCACGACGCGGAGCCCGCTCGGGTCCGAATATTGGTAGAGCGGCCCGCTTGCCGCCGCAAGCGCCGCCTTGGCCGCCGAAGTCAGCGCGATCGGCGTATCCGAGAGGCTCAGCGATCCCCAATAGGCGCCGGTGGGGTTGGCGAGTTTGCCGGTGAGGTCGAGTTGCGCCGCCCCGAGCGAGGCGCCTTTGGCGGAGAGAAAATTTGACGCGCCCGTCGAGAGATCGACGGGCATCGTGATAATTCCGCTGACGGTGGAGCCCGCGCCGATCGCCAGCTTGGCCCCGGTCGCCGTTCCGTCGCCGACGACGAGCTTGCCGGTGATCGAAATCGGGCCGGAGATCGCGCCCGTCGCCTCGACGAGGCCGGCGTCGGCGAGGCCGCCCTGGATGGACCCGCTCGTCGCCAGTTCCCCCGCCTTGACGACCGCCCCGCCGCTGACGGCGCCGGCGTTCTTGGTCAGGCCGCCGGTGGCGACGAGGCCGTTCTCGACCGTGCCCGCAGCGTTGATCGTCAACTCGCCGCTGTTGTTCGCGCCGCCTGCGAGGTCGCCGTCGATCGTCGCCTGCCCGCTGTTGGAAAGCGCGCCCTTGACGACGCCGGCGGCGTTCTCGGTGAAGGCGCCGAAATTGGCGAGCCCGCCGCCGATCACGCCGTTGTCGACCAGCGACGCCTTGGCGCCGACCCTCGTGGCGCCGGCGATGGCGCCATTGTTGACCGCGACGCCGGCGTCGAAGTCGGCGGCGCCCTTGATGGCGCCGTTGTTGGTGGTCTGCCCGCCCGATTGGGTGAGCGCGCCGTTGACGGCGCCGTTGTTGACGAAGGCGCCGGAATTGGCGACTGATCCGTCGATCGCCCCCGCGTTTTCGAGCCTCGCGGCATTGGCGACATGGCCGGCGATCTTGCCCGCGGCGTTGACGACGAGCGAGCCGGCCGAAACCGTGGCGCCGCCGGCGACCGCGCCGTTGACGGTGAAGGTCGAGCCGGCCCCCGCAACCGTCGCGCCGCCCTTGACGAGGCCGTTGTCGGTGAAGGCGCCGGCGCTGGCGCTGGCGCCGCCGTCTATCTCCCCATTGTTGACCGCCGAGCCCCCGGTCAGCGCGAAGCCGCCAGTCACGACGCCGCTGGCGTTGTTGACGAAGGCGCCGCTCTCCGTCACGCCGCCGGCTATGGCTCCATTGTTGGTGGTCGAGCCCGTGTCCGTCAGCCCGCCGGCGACCGCGCCGGAGGCGTTGTTGACGAAGATCGAGGAATTGACGACGCCGCCGGCGATCGTCCCGGAATTCGTGGTCTGGCCGCCATTGGCGACGTCGCCCGTCACCGCGCCTTCGTTGGCGAAGACGCCCGAGGCGTTGTTGACCGAAGACGCCGCGCCGGAATTGTCGATGGCGCCGCCGGAATTGTTGAGGGCGCCGTTCCATTGGCCCTGGTTGACGACCTCGGCGCCCGCGACATTGGCGCCGGGGTCGAGATCGCCGTTCCAGGTCGCGGCCGGCGCGTTGCGGATAACGCCGCCATTGCCGATGACCGCGCCGCTCGCCGTCCCCTGGTTGAGGATCGAGGCGCCGGCGGGATTGCTGACCGTGGCGTAAGCGTGCGTTCCCGTCCACACCGTCGCGCCGCTGTTGTCATAGGCGTCGGCGGGCGAGGCGAAAATCGGCATGTCGCCGACATAGGCGCTGTCGGCGCGGGCCGGCGCGCCGCCAAGCGCGATGGCGAGACTGGCGAGCGCGACGAAGCGCCCACGCCGCCATTGCGCCATTCCGGGTCTGTGCTGTCCCGCCCCCATTACGATTACGCCAAACGCTACGTCACTCAGAAAATGCAACCTTGGGGTAGCGCCAAAAGGTTAACCATCGTCGACGCTTTGTCCTTCCATCTCGAAAGTTTCCCGCGCCCCGGCGTCTCTTTTCGGGGCCTCGCCGCGTTTACGTAAGCGGGTCACGAATTGCGGAATTTCGCCTGCAACACTTTTGCGGGCGGTGGCGGATGAATTTGCTGGGCGAAATCGTCGAGCGGGCGATAGGTTACACGGACCGAATCGTGATCGAGATGCCGACCTACCGCGAGGCGGCGATCGAGGGCTTGCGCAAGTTGGGGACAGCGCTGGCGGAAAAATCGCCAGACCATCCGGCGGTCCGCAGACTTTTCGATTATCTCGACTCGCTGACGGGCGGCGCGCGCGCGTCCTGAATCGGGCCGGGCTCTTACGTTGCGCCGGGGGGTGCTGTAAGGTCGCTCCAAGGCGTCGCAGAACAGACGAACAAAGGGCGGGGGACCGATGCCAGGGCCGGGGATTGGACATTCGATTCGTAAACGCAAGTTCAAGGCGCGCGGGGGCGCGGAACTCGCCTTCACCGAGCTTGGCTTCGGCGCGGCGCCGCTGGGCAACCTCTATCGGCCAATGACCGAGAAGGAGGCGCGCGCCACGCTCGACATGGCGTGGGGCCAAGGCTGCCGCTACTACGACACCGCGCCGCTTTACGGCCTCGGGCTGTCGGAGACGCGCATAAACGGCTTCCTGCGCGCCAAGCCGCGCGACGGCTATATCCTGTCCACCAAGGTCGGCCGCCTGCTGCAATTGTGTCCGCCCGCCGAAAGGTCGCGGCCGAACGCCTTCTTCGAGACGCCCTCGCGCAAGGAGGTGTTCGACTATTCGCGCGACGGCGTGCTGCGCTCGATCGAGTTCTCGCTGGAGCGGCTCGGCGTCGATCAGATCGACGTCGTCTATGCCCATGACGTCGATGTGTTTACGCATGGCAGCGCCGAGGCGGCCGACGCGCGCATCCGCGAATTCATGACCGGCGGCTATCGCGCGCTCAGCGAATTGCGCGAGCAAGGCGCGATCAAGGCCTTCGGCGCCGGGATCAACGAATGGCAGATCGCCGAGCGGTTGGCGCGCGAGGGCGATTTCGACATCTTCCTGCTCGCCGGCCGCTACACGCTGCTGGAGCAGGAGGCGCTGACGAGCTTCCTGCCATATTGCGTCGAAAAGCATATCGGCGTGGTGGTCGGCGGCCCTTTCAATTCCGGGATCCTGGCCACCGGGCCGAAGAACGGCGCCTTCTACAATTACGCGCCGGCCTCGAAGGAAATCCTCGACCGCGTGCGCGCCATCGAGACCGTGTGCAAGGCGCATGGAGTCAAGCTCGCCGAGGCGGCGTTGCGCTTCCCGCTGAGTCATCCCGCCATTGTCAGCGTCATTCCCGGCGGTCAGCGGGCGAGCGAGGTGCGCCGCAACGCCGAGATGCTTTCCGTCAAGATTCCCCCCGCGCTGTGGCGCGACCTCAAGGCGCAGGGATTGCTGCGCGCCGACGCGCCAACGCCGCGCTGAAAAAACTCAGGACCGCATAGCCATGCTCAAGCATTTCAGCCCGATTCTCAGCCCCGATCTCCTCTACGCGCTGCGCCAGATGGGCCACGGCGACGAGATCGCCATCGTCGACGCCAATTTTCCCGCCTATTCCCAGGGTCCGCGCGTGGTGCGGCTCGACGGCGTCGACGCCACGCGCACGCTGGACGCCGTGCTCAGCGTCATGCCGCTCGACGATTTCACGCCCGAGGCGTGCTGGCGGATGCAGGTGGTCGGCGCGCCGGACGAGGACATGCCGATCTTTTCCGAATTCCGCAGCATCATCGCCCGGCGCGAGGGGCCGCAGTTCACGCTTGGCTCTCTTGAACGCTACGCCTTCTATGCCCGCACAGCGAAATGTTTCGCGGTGGTGGCGACCACAGAACGGCGCCTTTATGGAAATATTATCCTAAAAATGGGAGTCGTTAAGGCGCCGTAAGCCGGCGCCGGGCCGCAAGCGTTGATTTTCGGTCACTCTGTGAAGGAATGTTTAGTCCGGCCTTGAGTGCGGCGCAGCAGAAGGTTAGCTTGCAGCGTTCTCCAGGGGGCTTCTTTGATCGTCATCACGGGGATGCGAGCGGAGGCGCGGATCGCATCCGCGCCGGGTGTCAGGGTCTTCGCTTGCGGCGGCAATGTCGGGCTGCGCGCGGCGGCGATTCGTCACGCCGTCTCTTCCGGCGCGCCGGCCATCGTCAGCTTCGGCATCGCGGGCGGCCTGTTGCCGCATATGGCGCCGGGCCATTGGATCGTCGCGACCGGGGTTTCGGCCAACGGGCAGCGCATCGAGGCGGACGCCGGCTGGGCGGCGCGGCTCGCTGAGCGGTTGCCGGCGGCGGAGCTTGGCGACATCGTCAGCGTGCCCGAGCCTGTGCGCCGCACCCATCAGAAGCGCCATCTCCAGGCGTCCACCGGCGCTTGCGGCGTCGATATGGAATCCTTCCAGGCCGCAGCGCTCGCCCGCGAAATGGGCGTGCCGTTCGCGGCGGTGCGCGTCGTCGCCGATCCCGTCGAGCGGGAATTGCCGCCCGCCGTCCATTCCGGCCTGCAAACCGACGGCTCCGTCGCCATGACCGCCGTGCTCGAATCGCTCGCCCGGCAGCCGAGCCAGATGTTGTCGCTGGCGCGGGTGTCGATCGACGCCTTCGTCGCCTTCCGCGCCCTGCTCGCTGGCCGCGAGAAGCTGGGGCCGCGTTTCGCCTCGCTCGCCTGCCCGACGGTGGTGGCGCGCGGCGCTCGGGCTGAGGCCGAGACGCCGGCGCCGGCCGCCGCGCCGCAAGTCGCCTGAGTCCGGCGTGGACGATCCGCAACGCCTCGCCGAAGCCTGCGCCGCCGCGATGTGGGAGACCGACCACGCCTCGCGGGGCCTCGGTATGCGCCTTATCGCCGTGGCTCCCGGCGAGGCGCGGCTGGAGATGGTCGTGCGGGCGGAGATGGCCAACGGCCACGGCATGTGCCACGGCGGCTTCGTCTTCACCTTCGCCGATTCCGCCTTCGCCTTCGCTTGCAACAGCCGCAACCAGCGCATGGTCGCCTCGCAGGGGGCGATCACGTTTCTAGCGCCCGCTGAGGTCGGCGACACATTGACGGCGCATGCGCGCGAGGTGCACCTTCGCGGGCGCGGCGGCCTCTACGACGTCTCGGTGACGAATCAGACGGGCGTGCGGATCGCCGAGTTTCGCGGCCATTGCCGCGCCATACAAGGGTCGGTCCTGCCGGCCTGACCGCCTGGGAGGATGCTTTGGAGGATCTCGCGCCCCGGCCAGGCGATCTCGAACCCATCGAGACCGCCTCGCGCGACGAACTCGCCGCTTTGCAACTCGACCGCCTGCGCTGGTCGCTCGCCCATGCCTATGAGAACTCGCCGGTCTATCGCGCCAAATTCGACA
The DNA here is from genome assembly GCA_021777795.1 of Pseudomonadota bacterium. Lineage (GTDB taxonomy): Bacteria > Pseudomonadota > Alphaproteobacteria > Rhizobiales > Beijerinckiaceae > Roseiarcus. The sequence goes on from JAJYDD010000156.1 coordinate 6,545, forward strand.
CGGCGGGCGTCCATCCCTCCGAGCTGGCGCGGCTGGAAGACCTCGCCAAGTTCCCGTTCACGGTGAAGAGCGATCTGCGCGATTCCTATCCCTTCGGCATGTTCGCCGCGCCGCGCGAGAAGATCGTGCGCCTGCACGCCTCCTCCGGCACCACCGGCAAGCCGACCGTCGTCGGCTACACGAGCCGCGACATCGACAACTGGGCCGATCTCGTCGCACGCTCGATTCGCGCCTCGGGCGGTCGGGCCGGCGACATCGTCCATATCGCCTATGGCTACGGCCTGTTCACCGGGGGCCTCGGCGCTCATTACGGCGCCGAGCGGCTCGGCTGCACCGTCGTCCCCGTCTCCGGCGGCATGACCGAGCGGCAGGTGCGGCTGATCGCAGACTTCGAGCCGCGCATCATCATGGTGACGCCCTCCTACATGCTGTCGATCCTCGACGAGTTCCGCCGCCAGGGCCTCGACCCGCGCGCTTCGTCGCTCGCCGTCGGCATATTCGGCGCAGAGCCCTGGACCAACGCGATGCGGGCCGAGATCGAGCAGGCTTTCGACATGCACGCCGTCGATATCTACGGCCTCAGCGAGGTCATGGGGCCGGGCGTCGCCAACGAATGCGTGGAGAGCAAGGACGGGCTGCACATCTGGGAGGATCATTTCTATCCCGAGATCATCGACCCCGAGACCGGCCGCGTGCTGCCCGACGGCGAGCAGGGCGAACTGGTCTTCACCACCCTCACCAAAGAGGGCCTGCCGATGATCCGCTACCGCACGCGCGACCTGACGCGGCTGCTGCCGGGCACCGCGCGCACGATGCGCCGCATGGAGAAGATCACCGGCCGCAGCGACGACATGATGATCCTGCGCGGCGTCAACGTGTTCCCGACGCAGATCGAGGAGCAGGCTTTGCGCGTGGCGGGCCTCAGCCCACATTTCGAGATCGAGCTGACGCGGGAAGGGCGGCTCGACGAGATGAATGTGCGTGTGGAGGCCGCGCCGGGAGGCTGCGATCGCGCGGCGGCGGCGCGGGAGTTGCAACACCACATCAAGAGCGTGGTGGGGGTCTCGGCGCGGGTGAGCGTTTGCGACCCCGGCGCGCTGCCGCGCTCGGAGGGGAAGGCGAAGCGGGTGGTGGATAAGAGGGGGAGGTAGGGGGTAGGGGGAGACGGGTCGGGTTGGTTTGCGAGGGCCGCGATCGGCACAACGCGGACTTCCCGATCCGACCGCAGCCTGCTAATTCTTCCGCCTAGACCTTCGTCGCAATCGCCACTTGGGTATACGTAGGTGGATGAACATTTAAAGATCCAAGTATGAAAGGCTGTAATATGATCATGTTTTCGTGTGAAGTGAGCTGCTATCAGCGAATTGTTGATTAGGTAAATCCGGAAAAATATCGGCATGCGATTCAAGGTGATTCCGAATGGTTCGCTGGCCCCGTCCGTTGGACGCGATCTTGGGTTGTTGTTCACCGACAACTGGAACGATTGGTGGAAGTTCCGAACTCTTTATTTTCTTACTTTTTTTGACTCTAGCGGTACAAAGCACGATCTAGGAAATCTCAAGATTGGCCAATTTGATTTGAAAAATGAATCGGGTCGCCCAGATCTCCCAAATGAATTTGAAACGCTCGATGATCGGTTCTTTTCTTTAGGCCAAGATGTTTCATATTACGCTTCTGCTGCCGCGTTAGAATCAGAAGTTGCTGCCAAGTTGTTGTTAGCGCTTAAGGATGTAGTTGCTGATCCCGGACTTTATGCGCGCACAGTGAATGAACCGGTTATGGGCCAGTCCCTTATGAGAACAGTTAGCCCCCGGTCGGTTGAGGGCCAATTCAAACGCGTGCTGGCTGGCGGAGTAGTACTGACGGAATTTGATTTTACGTACATTGGTCCACAGCAAGTCGAAGGGCAGGCTGCGCGGCTAAAATTGCATTTTCGTGTAACTCCAAACTCAGCGCCGCCCACCAATATTCATGTACTAATTGGAAGGAATGGAGTGGGAAAATCGTATCTATTGAATGGAATTACGCGCGCGTTAGTTGTAATTGCTCAGGTCCTTCTGGCTTGAGCCGAGTTGCGGCGAATTGACTCAGAGGAGTTGAAGGCTCTGGCGCGTTGAGATCGAATCTGAATCTCTG
>JAJYDD010000157.1 GCA_021777795.1 Pseudomonadota bacterium
CATCGAGGCCGGCCGCCCGCCGGAGATCGAGGCGCTGGTCGGTTCGGTGATCGAGATGGGCCGCCTTGCGGGGCTGGAGGCCCCGCGCCTGACGGCGGCCTATGCGATGGTGAAACTGCTGGCGCGCGGCTGAAATGGCGATCAGCCGCGCGTTTCCGGCGCCGGAGCCGGACCCGGATTGTCCCAGCCGCCGCCTGCCGTGAACAGCGCGCCGTCGACGGCCATCGCATCGTCCAGCAATCGCGCGTAGGCTGTCGGCTCGCCAGCGTGCTCGTCGATCGGCGAGAGTTCGCGCGGCTCGCCAACTTCGGCGAGAGCTGAAAACGAGACAGTTTGCGCGCCCGGCATTGGGCGCGGAACCGGCGAACAGTCAGGCGCGCGTCTGACGCAGCCGGTCGAGAAATATGGCGATGATGATGACGCAGCCGAGCAGGATCTGCTGGACGTAGCCGCCGACCTCCAGCAGGTCCATCGAGTTGGAAAGCATCGTCACAAACAGGGCGCCGAAGACGACCGCTCCGACGCCGCCGACGCCGCCCTGTAGGCTGACGCCGCCAATCACCGCCGCCGCGATGCTTTCCAGCATCAGGCTGCCGCCGAGATTGGGCTCGCCCGAGCCGGTGCGCGCCGTCAGCATCAGCCCTCCGAACGCCGCCAGCAGCGAGCAAGCGAGATAGGCGAACATGAGATAGCGCCGACTCGGCAGGCCCGCCACCCGCGCCGCGCGCGGATTGTTGCCGATGATATAGAGCGAGCGACCGAAGGTCGTGTGATTGAGCAGAAAATACAGCCCGAGACCGATGAGGACCGCGATCATGATCGGGATCGACACGCCCGGCATCAGCTTGCCATTGTAAAACAGCCTGCTGAAGACGTCGGGCACGTTGAACACAGGGCCGCCGCCGGAAATCGTCGTCGACAGCCCCAGGCAGATGTTGAGGCTGCCGAGCGTGACGACGAAAGGATTGATCCCCAGCCCCGCGACGAAGCCGCCGTTGAACAGGCCGACCAGCGCGCCGACGCCGAGGCCAGCGATAAGCCCCGCCGCCACGACGAGCGCGTCCGGCGCGCCCGCCGCCACCAGCCCCGTCATCGCCAGCGCGCTCGCCACGCTGACCGTGGAGACCGACGTGCCGAGCGAAAGATCGAAGCCGCGCGTCAAAATGACCATCATCTGCGCCGAGGCGAAGACGAAGGCGTAGCTGGCCTGATCGAGGACGTTGACGATATTGCGCAACGACAGCACGCGCGGCTCGACCGCATAGACCGACAGCTCCATGACCGCCATCAGCAACGGCAGGCTAAGGACCAGCAACCAGCCGACGAGACTGCGTCGCGCGGCTTCGGGCGCAGACAACGAGGCGGCGTCAGTCAACAGGCGTCCTCCGCTTGCCCATCTCCTCGATGGCGACCGCGAGCACGACGATCAGGCCAAGGAAGATCGTCTGGATGCGGGGATCGATGCGCAACAGATCCATGGCGTTGGTCAGAATCAACAGGAACAGCGCCGCCAGCGTGACCATCTCCACCCGCCCGACGCCGCCTTTGAGGCTCACGCCGGCGATCACCGCCGCCGCGATGCTCTCCAGCGTCAATTGCCCGTTGATGACCGCCTGACCGGACCCGATCTCAGCCGTCAGCGCCAGCCCCGTAACGGCGGCGAGGATCGAGCAAACCGCATAAGCGAGCACGAGATAGGTCTTGGTGCGCACGCCCGAAACCGTGGCCGCGTGAAGATTGCCGCCAATGGCGTAGAGATAACGGCCCATCTTGGTGAAGTTCTGTATGAACCAGACGGCCGCGACGACCAGCGCGGCGAGATAGACAGCCGTCGGAAGCTGAAACCACAGGCCGCGCCCGAAGCCGCTGACAAAGGCCTTAGGCATCCCATAGACAGGAATGCCGTTCGTCAGCAGCAGCGCCATCCCCGTGGCGATCGACATCGAGCCCAGCGTGACAATGAAGGCCGACACTTTGAGAAAGGCCACGCACAAACCGTTGAGCAGGCCAACGAGCAGCCCGCTGCCGAGGCCCGCGAGGACGCCGAGCGCGATGATGAGGCCAGTCTGCCCGGGAACGGCGCCACCGGCCCACACCATCGTCATCGCGCTGACCACGCTTGCCAACGGCACGACGGCGCCGACCGACAGATCGAAGCCGCCGACGATGAGGACCAGCATCTGACCGGCCGAGAGAATGACCAGATAGGACGAACTGCGAAGCACATTGAAGACGTTCTGCACCGACAGGAAGCGCGGCACAAACAGCGCCATCGCGACAACCAGCACGATCAGCACCGTCGGCAGAAACCCGACCCGCGCGTAGCCGCGCAGCGCCCTTTGCGAGACCGCGCCCGCCCCGCGCCTATCGACGATGTGCGTCATCGCCCTGGCTCCGCGTCGTGTTCGCGGAAGAAGTGCGGCAGCGCTTCTTGTTCGTTAATGTCGGCGCCTGTCAGCTCCGCCACGATGCGCGACCGGTGCATGACATAAACGCGATGAGAGAGGTGCAACACTTCCGGCAGCTCCGAGGACACGAGCACGATGGCGGCGCCGGTCGCCAGAATGTCCTTCATCAGCGCATAGACCTCCGTCTTGGCGCCGACGTCGATGCCGACCGTCGGCTCGTCGAACAGATAGACATTGATGTCGCGCGTGAGCCCGCGCGCCAACAGCACTTTCTGCCTGTTGCCGCCGGAGAAATTGGCGACCGCGCGCTCGATGTGCGGCGGACGCAGCTTGAGGCGATCGGCGATGGACTGGACCGCGCGCCGCTCGCCGCCGCGCCGCAATATCCCGGCGCGCGCGAAGGCCGGCAGGTCGAGCGCCGTCATCGAGGCGTTCTCCCGCACAGGCCGGCCGAGCGCCAAACCTTCCGCCACGCGGTCGGACGGAAAATAGCACAGGCCCCGCTTCAGCAAGCCCGCTGGCGAGGGATGCGCGACGATCTCGCCGCCGAGACGCACCTCGCCCGACTCGATAAGCTCCAGCCCGTAGACCGCCCGCACCAGCTCCGACTTGCCGCAGCCGACGAGCCCGGCAACGCCGGTGATCTCTCCGGCGCGCGCATAGAAGCTCACGTCGGTCACGGTGCGGTTGACGAGCGTCAACCCCTCAACCTCCAGCAGTTTTTCGCCAGGCCGCGCTTCGATATGCGGAAACAGCACATCGATCTTTCGCCCAGTCATCAGTTCGACCAGATCGTTCTCGGAGACGTCAGCGGCTTCGACCGTTGTGATCTTGCGGCCGTCGCGCAGCACGGTGATGCGGTCGGCGATCTGCTTGATCTCGCGCATGCGGTGCGAGACATAAATGATGCCGACGCCCTTGGCCTTCAGCTTGGAGACGAGATCGAACAGCTTCCCGGCTTCCGCCTCGGTCAGCGAGGCCGTCGGCTCGTCGAGGATGAGCAGCCGCACGTCAGCCAGAAAGGCCTTGGCGATCTCCACCATCTGCTGATGCGCGCGCGACAAGTCGCGCACCTTGCGGCCAGGCGTCAGATCGAACCCGAGCAGATCGATGACCTCGCGCGCCTTCGCCCGCATGGCGGCGCGGTCGAGAACGCCCGCACGGGTCAGTTCGCGGCCCAGAAACAGGTTCTGTTCGACCGTCAGTTCGGGAACCAGGCTGAATTCCTGGAACACCGGACTGATGCCAAGTTCACGAGCGGTGTGCGGCGTCAGGCGACCAATCGTCTCTCCCTGGTAGACGAACTCGCCTTCGTCAGGTGGATACGTGCCAGCAATGATATTGATGAGTGTCGATTTGCCCGCGCCGTTCTCGCCGAACAGCACATGCACCTCGCCGCGCCGCAGGTCAAAATCGACGTGAGACAGAGCCAGCACGCCGGGAAACCGCTTCGATACGCCGGTGAGGCGCAGAAGCGGCCCGCTGTCGCGGGCGGCTTGCGCCGCCCGCGACACCCCAGCCTGGACTGGATCAGCAAACGTCATGCGACGCCACTCGTTTCAACCGCGGTTCAATCAAGGCGCTTTCACGGAATATTCCGCCTTGAAGTCCGACGGCGCCAGCACCAGACCCATGTTGATCGACTTGAGATTGCTCTGCGCGATCATGTCGGGAATGGCTTCCAGGCTCTTATAGTAATCCTTATGTTCCAGCGCGCGCACCGCCGTATCGATGGCGATGCGACCCTGCAACACCGGATACTGCGTGGCGAAGCCCAGAATTTCGCCCTTCTTCAGCGCATCCAGCATCGCCTGGTTCTCATAGGACGACATAATCAACATATCCTTCTTGCCGGACTGCGCGACCGCGCCGACCGCCGCCTCCGCCGCCGGCGCGCAACCCCAGATCACGTTCATTTCGGGGTAAGCCTGCAACGCATTCTGGATGAGGCCGAACTGCACGGCGACGCCGGAATCGCCGAACTTGTCGCCGAGCACTTTGACATTGCTCTTGCCCTTGACCGCGTCCTTGAAGCCGTTGAGGAACGCCTCGGCCCATCCGGAACCGGACGGCCCGGGGAAGGTGACGACGTTGGCGGTCTTGTCCTTGAGATAGCCGACGAGATAATCGCCGGTCTGCACGCCCATGTTGGTGAAGTTGACCGTCATCTTGGAAGTGACGGTCGCCTTCGCCACCGGGTTGACGGTGCTGAGGACGACCTTGCCCGCTTTGACGCCCTCAGCAAACTTCTTCGCCAATCCCGCCTCCGAGATCGGGCCGACGACGATCGCGTCGAAATTGCCGGCCATGCAGTCGTCGAACTGCGACAACTGTTTGGGCAGGTTCTCATAACCGCCGGCCTGGTAGAGCGTCATATTGACGCCCATGCGCTTGGCCTCCTCGACCACGCCGTAGTCGACCGCGACCCAGAACGTGTCCTTCATGTGCGGGAACAGCACACAGATCTTCCAGGGCTTGGAGGCCTTTTCGAGCGGCGTGTACTCCACTACCTTCTTGGAGCCGGAATCGAAGTCATAGACCTTGGCCGGCCACCATTTGTCCTCCGCATGAGCGCCCGCCGACCAGACCACTCCCCACACCGACGCGAGCGCACCCGCAATCCACGCTGACTTTCGCATGGCTTAACTCCCCGTTTGATTGAGCACTCGGACGACGCCTGTCGTCCGCGATGACACGCTACTCTTCGCTTTCCGCGGCGAAGCTCGCTCCCTCACCATCCGCCCTCTCCTCCCTTCATCGCCGCCGCGCGGCTGTCTTTCCCGCCGAGGCTTTCTTGCTTCCTCGCGACGAACCCTGCTTCTCAATCACATACGATCCGCTCGCGTGCAACTTCGCCGCCCAGCCGGGTTCTATCACGATCGTTGTGGTGACCTCTTCGATGATTGCCGGCCCAGCAATATCCGCGCCAGCCCCAAGCCGCTCGCCGTCGTAGACCGGTGTGCGCACGCTCTTTCCGTCAGCGCTGAAGATGCATTTGCGACTGTGCTTGACGGCGCGTTCAGCAACAACGCCCTTCTTCAAAGCGGGCGGCTTGGGCTTTTCAATCAAGCCATAGAGCGTCGACTCGATATTGACGACCTCGACGAGCGAATGCCGCTCGGAGTAGGTGTAGAGTTCCTCGTGGCGGGCGTGAAACGCGTCCTTGACGCGCTGGATTGTTCTTTCGTTGATCTCGAACACGTCGATATCGACCGTGCATTCATGTACCTGTCCGACGTAGCGCATTTCGAGACTGCGCTTGACGACCATGTTCCTCTTGGCGAACCCGTCGTCAGCGAGATGCTTGACGCCCTTGGCTTCAACTTCCTTGAACAGCGCGTTCAGGCGGCGGTAGGCGTCGGCGTTGTCGAGACGCGCGGGAGATGTCGCCATATAGTTGTATTTGACGTCGGAGATGATCTGGCCGAACGCGCACAACCCCGACGCCAGCTTGGGTAGGATGATCGTGTCGATGCCCATCTCGCGCGCAAGTGCGCAGATATGCGCCGCCGTTGCGCCGCCGGCGCCAACCAACACGAAATCGCGCGGGTCGAAACCGCGCTCCACCGACACGCGGCGGATGCCATTCACCATATTGTTGTTGACGATAGTGAACATACCGTGGGCGGCTTGTTCGATTGTGAGGCCAAGCGGGTCGGCCACCTTCTTCAGCGCCGCTCGCGCCTTATCGACACTCAGCGGCAACGCGCCGCCGAGCAACCCCTCGGGATTGAGATAGCCGAGAACGAGATTGGCGTCCGAAGTGGTCGGCTCCGCGCCGCCCTGCCCGTAGCAAGCGGGGCCCGGCTGCGATCCCGCAGATTGCGGGCCGACCTGGAGGATGCCGAGGGAATCGATCCAACCAATCGAGCCGCCGCCCGCCCCGAGCGTCTCGACCTGGATCATCGGCACGCCGATGCGATAGCGCAGAAAGTCGATGTTCTTGTTGAGATTGGTGAGTCCGTCCCTGGTCAGCGTAATGTCGAACGACGTGCCGCCCATATCGACCGTGATGACATTGTTCTTCTTAAACGGCGAACATACATATTGCCCGGCTTGGGGCGCCGAGGCCGGACCGGAATTGATCGCGTAGACGGAGCGGTCGGTCATCGCCTGTCCGACCGCGAGGCCGCCGTTCGATTGGAAGTAGCGCACCGGCTGTTTGGCGCCAAGCGAGCGAAAGTAGGAATCGACGGCATGGACATAGGCGCGCATCACCGGCGCCAGATAGGCGTTGACCACCGACGTCGACGTGCGCGTGTATTCGCGAATCTGCGGGTAAAGCTCGCTGCCGACGGTGAGGATGACCTCGGGCAGCATCTCGCGCACGATCTCGGCGGCGCGCTTCTCGTGAGCCGGATTGAGCACCGACCAGACGAACGAGATGGCGACCGTCTCGACGCGCTCCGCCCTGAAAATCTCGCAGGCCGCCCGCACGTCTTCCTCATGCAGGGCCACGCGCACTTCACCGGTGGAGAGAATGCGCTCGCGCACGCCCCGGCGCAGATAGCGCGGCGCGAGCATCTTCGCGGCCGGATATTCGGGATCGTAGCGAAACCCGTCCTCCTTATGGCCGTTGCGGATCTCGATGGAATCCTCGTGACCCGCCGTGCAGATGAGGCCGGTCTTGCCGCCGCGATGGGTGATGAGCGCGTTGAGGCCGACCGTCGTGCCGTTGATGCAGAGATCGCAGCCGGAGACGATCTCTTGCGGCGTCATTTTCAGATCGTCGGCGATCAGCTTGAGGCCATCTTCGATCGCCTGCGTCGGGTTGGAGGGCGTCGATAGCGTTTTGTAGAGCTTGGTGACACCACTCGTCATGTCGGCGATCACGAAGTCGGTGAAGGTGCCGCCGGCGTCGATGCCGAGGCGATATTGCGCGCTCATTGGGCTCCCCTCATTTCTTGCGCAGCCGCTTGGTCGCGGCGGCGTCGACTTCGAGGGATTCGCCAGTCTTGAACACGACGCCGTAATCCTCCTTCGCGCCGCGCAACGAGACGAGACCATTGCGCACGTCCTCGACAACTTTGTCGACCGGCCGCTCAAAGGGATCGCCATAGCCGCCGCCGCCGGGGTTCATGTTGGTGATCGTCTGCCCGGGCTTGATGGTTTCGAGAATGTTTGTGCGCGCCAGTTCGATGTTGCCCGCCCGGTTGATCTCGACCCGTCCCACCTTCTCGTCGATCATGCGCGATTTCGCGCCCGCCGCGCCCATCGCGGGGATGCGGCGGCCTTCTCCGAAGCCGATGCAAAGCATGTCCTTGTCCAGCGGCTCGACCTCCCAGGCCGTGCCGGAGCCGCCGCGATATTTGCCCGCGCCGCCGGAATCCGTCATCAGCGAATAGCGGTGGATGATGATGGGATAGGAATATTCGAGCAACTCGACGTCGCCGGAGGTCAGCGCGCCGAAGCAGCATTCCGGGCCAACGGCGTGCCAGCCGTCCTGATGCGGGGTCGCGCCGCCGCCCGAGATGATGGTGGCCAGCACCATCGTCACATATTCCTCGTTGGTGCGGCTGTCCCAACCGGCGACGTTGAGGCCGTTGGCGTGGCCCCACGAGGCGGCGACTTTCGAGGGCATCGCCTTCTCGAAGGCGAGCCTTACCGCGTCCGTCAGGGTTTCCATCGGAGTCGTCGTGCAGTTCATGTGCGGCGCCGGTTCGACGGCGTTGCAGATCGTGCCCTTGGGGCCGAAATCGACGCTGACGCAGCGATAAAGGCCTTCGTTGTAAGGCGGCGGCAGGGCCGCGAACATCATCAGGCCGAGATAGACGCCGGAATGCGAATTGCCTTCGTAGGAATTGATGAAATAGGGAATCTGCGGCGGGCTCGAAATAACGATGTGGCATCCCTCGCCCTTGATCGTCACCGTCGCCTTGATCTCGAAATCGCCGAAGCCGTGTCCGGCGTCCTCCAGGATCGCGACGCCCTCATAGGTTCCGTCGGGCACGGTCTTGATGAGCGAGCGCATATGGTTGTCGGCCATGTCGAGCAATTCCTCGATGCAGGCGTCGACAGTCTTCTCCCCATATTTGTCGAGCATAGCGATCAGATTGCGCTCGCCGACCTGGCAGGCGCCGATGAGGGCGTTGAAATCGCCCTCCTGGTCACGCCGCGCGCGCATGTTGGTGAAGATCATGTTGAGCACGTCGTGGCGCGGCTTGCCCTTGTCCCAGATCTTCACTGGCGGAATGCGCAGGCATTCCGCATAGATGTCCTTGGCGTTGGGATTGTAGCCGGCAGGAACCGGGCCGCCGATGTCGGTGAGA
>JAJYDD010000158.1 GCA_021777795.1 Pseudomonadota bacterium
CGGGGTCGCGTCAGCGCCCCCAACGCCGCTTTGAGCGGCTCACAATACGAAGGCCCCCGGCTTTGCCGGGGGATGGTTACTTCCCCACTATGAACATGTAGTCACCCACGTGGAATAGCGACGAGCCAAATTGGTGGGGTCGTAACTCCCAAGCCCCCCCCTCTTGACTTCGCATTGGCGGCGGAAATCTGCCGGTCCAACATCTGAGTCGATTCTGGTTCGTTCCCGATACGATTCCTCTTCAGTCCACATGCGCGCTCGCAGGCGGCGACAATACGCCCGATTCGCGCTCCGAAAAGGCTGAGTCAGGAGGGGGGCTTGGGAGTTACGATTTTTTGCATGATTGGGGGGCCCCGCTTCGGCGCACACTTGGACCTCTCCGACAATAGATTTATTCATTTTATCAGTTGGTTATGCGTCTCGAATTGGGGGGGCGCTTCGGCGCAAAATCACAACGGAGCGGCTGCGGGAGCTTGGCGCGCCCGGCGTGCTGCATGTCGATCTGGCCGCCTGAAACGCCTATCTCGGCGCGCTGGCGGCGGCGGCCAAGGTCAAGGCGCCGACGAAGCTGGTTCTGGGCGAGCGCGACATGATGACGCCGCTGAAATCCGGCCGGGCGCTGGCCGAGGCGATCGCCGGCGCACAGGTCGTCCTGCTGAAGGGCGCCGGCCACATGCCGATGGCAAAGGCGCCGCTGCTCTAAGCTGGCATTCGTTGGAAGGCCAACGAAAGCCAGCTTAGAATCTTTTGTTTTCGCGGGATTTTTGTCCAAAAACCGGTGGCCACTTTTTGGAAATCCTGCTCTACCGCCGCCTGCCGGCTCACTCTTTCAGGTTGTCGGCCATGCGGCGCAGCATTTCGCGCAACGCCTGCGCCTCGTCGGCCGAAAATCCGGTCAGCGCCCGCGCGGTGCGCGCCAGCACGATCGGCAGGATGCGGGCGAACAGATCGGCGCCCGGCGCCGTCAGGGCCAGCGACACCCGCCGGCGGTCGCCGGGGCCGGTCTGACGCGACAACAGACCCTCCGCCTCCATCTGCGCGACGGTGCGGGTTAGCGTGGTGCGCTCAACGCTGGAGAGATCGGCGAGCCGGCCCATGGTGCAGTCGCCTTGATCGTGCAGCACCGCCATCACCCGCCAGCGCCCGTAATCGAGCGAAAGGGCGGCGAGGTCGCGGTTGATCTGGCGCGTGCGGCGCGACAGAATCTGGCTGAAATAGAAGAACAAATGATCGTCCAGCCGGAAGCGCCGGACCCGTCCGCCGCGCCGGCCCGATGACGGCGCCGCCAAATTCCGCCCCCTGAAGCAATTGCAAATATGTTGACTCGCACATAATATCGGGCATGATCCCGCTCGGCGCAAGCGTGGGGTCGTGCGATGAAGCGGTGTTTGTCTGTTCTGACGGCGCTGGCGGCGCTGGCGTTTCCCGGCGGCGCATCGGCCGAGGGCAAGGTCAAGATCGGCATGATCGTCACCTTGTCCGGGCCGCCGGCGGTGCTCGGCGGCCAGATACGCGACGGCTTCGCGCTGGCGGTCAAGAAGCTCGGCGGCAAGCTCGGCGGGCTCGACGCCGACATCGTCGTGGTTGACGATCAGTTGAAACCCGATATCGCGGTGACCAAGGTCAAGGGCCTATTGGAGCGCGATCACGTCGATTTCGTCGTCGGCCCGGTGTTTTCCAACATCTTGCAGGCGATCGAGAAGCCCGTCACCGCCTCCTCGGCCTTCCTGATCAGCCCCAACGCCGGCACTTCCAATTTCGCCGGCAAGCAGTGCAACGCCAATTTCTTCGTCACCTCCTATCAGAACGATCAGGTCCACGAAGTGCTGGGCAAATATGCGCAGGACAAAGGCTACAAGTCCGCCTTCCTGCTCGCGCCCAATTATCAGGCCGGCCGCGACGCGCTCGACGGCTTCAAGAAGCAGTTCAAGGGCCGGATCGCCGACGAGGTCTATACGCCGCTGGGCCAGCTCGATTTCTCCGCTGAACTCGCCAAGATCGCGGCCGACAAGCCTGATGCGGTGTTCACCTTCATGCCGGGCGGCATGGGCGTCAATCTTGTCAAGCAGTATGCGCAGGCGGGGCTGAAGACCATCCCGTTCCTCTCTGCCTTCACGACGGACGAATCGACCTTGCCAGCGCAGAAGGACGCGGCGGTGGGCGACCTTGGCGGCGCCAACTGGGCGCCGGACATGGACAATCCGCAGTCGAAGGCGTTCGTCGCCGCCTACGAGGCCGCCTATGGCGCGGTTCCCGCCACCTACGCGATGCAGGCCTACGATACGGCGATGCTGATTGACAGCGCGATCCGGACGGCCGGCGGCAAGCTCAGCGACCGCGACGCGCTGCGCGCGGCGCTGAAGAAGGGCGATTTCGTCTCGCTGCGCGGCGGCTTCAAGTTCAGCACCAACCATTATCCGATCCAGGACTTCTATCTGACCAAAGTCGCCAAGCGCGCCGACGGCAAATACGAGACCGAGATCGTCGAGCGCGTCTTCAAGGACTACGGCGATTCCTACGCCAAGGATTGCCCGCTAAAATAGCGCGACGATGGCGCTGCTGCTCGTGCAGACCCTCAACGGGCTGCAACTCGGAATCATCCTGTTCCTGATCTCCGCCGGGCTGACGCTGGTGTTCGGCGTGATGAATTTCGTAAATCTCGCGCATGGTGCGCAATATATGGTCGGCGCCTATCTCGCCGCCTGGCTGATCGGGCTTACCGGCAATTTCTGGCTGGGGCTGGCGTTGACGCTGCCGGCGACGCTCGCCTTCGGGCTGGCGCTGGAGGCGCTGATCTATCGACATCTCTACAACCGCGATCCGCTCGACCAGATTCTGGCGACCTTCGGCCTCATCCTGTTCATCGATGAGGGCGTGAAGACGATCTGGGGCGCGGAGCCGATAAGCGTCGATACGCCGGCGGCGCTGGCCGGCGGCGTCGCGCTGATGCCGGGGTTGCTCTATCCCATCTATCGGCTGGCGCTGATCGGCGCCGGGTTGGCGGTGGCGGCTCTGCTTTATCTGATCGTCAATCACACCCGGGTCGGGATGCGGGTGCGCGCCGGGGCGAGCAATTCGGCGATGATATCGGCGCTCGGAATCGATATCGGCCGGCTGTTCCTCATCGTCTTCGGCCTCGGCGCGACGCTGGCGGGCCTGGCCGGCGCGCTGGTCGCGCCAATCCTGTCGGTGGAGCCCGGCATGGGCGACAGCGTGCTGATCCTGGTGTTCGTGGTCATCGTCATCGGCGGCGTCGGCTCGATCCGCGGCGCGTTCCTCGGCGCGCTGCTGGTGGGCTTGATCGACACGCTCGGCCGCGCCTTCGGTCCGGCGTTGCTCGATCTGGCGATGAACCCCTCGGCGGCGAGCCAGACCGGGCGTTCGCTGACGCCGATGCTGATCTATCTCCTGATGGCGGGCGTGCTGTTTGTCCGCCCGTCGGGCCTGTTCCCGGTGAAGCGATGAACTGGCGCGCGGTCGTCCCCGGGTTCGGCTTTGCGGCGCTGGCGCTGGTTCCGCTCGCCGCGCGGTGGGGGCCGGAGGCCTATGCGCTCAATCTGGCGACGCGCGCGCTGATCTTCGCGCTGGCGGCGATGTCGCTGCAATTCATGCTGGGTTGCGGCGGGCTGGTCTCGTTCGGGCAGGCGGCCTATCTCGGCCTGGGCGCCTATGCGGCGGCGATCCTGGCCAGATACGGCGGCGGCGATCTGCTGTTGGAGGCGGGCACGGCGATCCCGGCGGCGGCGCTGTTCGCCGTGGCGACAAGCGCGATTTCGCTGCGGGCGAAGGGCGTCTATTACATCATGAGCACGCTGGCCTTCGGGCAAATGCTGTATTTCTTCTTCGTATCGTTATCGGCGCTAGGCGGCGACGACGGCGTGACGCTTGACGCGCGCGCCCGCCTTGCGGGAACCGACTGGCTCGCCAGCGACCGCGCCTTCTATTATGCCGCGCTCGCCGCGCTCGCTCTCGGTTATCTGCTTCTCGATCGCATCGTCGGCTCGCGCTTTGGCCGCGTGCTCGGCGCGATCCGGCAGAATCCGCTGCGGGTGCGGGCGCTCGGCTTCGAACCGTTCCGCTATCAGCTTGCGGCCTGCGCGATCTCGGCCGCCCTCTGCGCGGTGGCGGGGGTGCTGCTGGCCAATCTCAACAGCTTCGTCTCGCCGGCCTTCATGACGTGGCAACGCTCGGGCGATCTCATCGTCATGACCGTGCTTGGCGGCGTCGGTTCGCTCGGCGGCGCGATCCTCGGTGCGCTCGCCTATCTGCTGGCCTCGGAACTGGTATCCACCTACACGGAGCATTCGGGTCTGTGGATTGGGCCGGCGCTGGTGCTCGTCGCGCTGCGCGGGCGCGGGCTGGCGGGCCTCGTCTGGGGCGGGCGATGAGCGCGATCCTGCGGCTGGAGGGGCTGAGCAAGCGTTTCGGCGCGCTGGCGGTCAGTCAGGATATCTGTCTGGAACTGGCGCCGGGGCGCCTGCACGCGCTGATTGGCCCCAACGGGGCCGGCAAGACCTCGCTCATCAACCAAATTTCCGGCGCGCTTGCCCCCGACGCCGGCCGCATTTTCTTCGAGGATGAGGATGTGACGCGGCTCGGTCTGGCGCAGCGCGCGCGGCGCGGGCTGGTGCGTTCGTTCCAGGTCGCCTCGTTGTTCGACGGATTTTCCGCGCTCGACAATGTCGCGCTCGCCGCCCAAGCGCGCGCCGGCTCCAGCTTCCGCTTCTTCGCCCGCGCCGGCAAGGCCGCCGATCTCAACGCCAAGGCGCGCGTGGCGCTCGACCGCGTTGGCCTCGGCGAGCGCGTCGGGCGCCGGGCGGGCGAGCTTTCGCACGGCGAGAGGCGGCTGTTGGAGATCGCGGTGGCGCTAGCCTGCCAGCCGCGGCTGCTGTTGCTTGACGAGCCGTTCGCCGGCCTCGGCGTCGAGGAATCCGCTGAGGCGCTGGCGCTGTTGCAAACGCTGAAAACCGAAGTGACGATGCTGCTGGTCGAGCACGACATGGAGGCGGTGTTCGCGCTCGCCGACGACGTCAGCGTGCTGGTGGGCGGGCGCCTCATCGCCAGTGGCGCGCCCGAGGCGATCCGCCAATCGCCGGCGGTGCGGGAAGCTTATCTCGGCGAAGAGGAGGCGGCCTGATGCTGAGCCTGGAAGCCGTTTGCGCCGGGTACGGCGGCGCGCCGGCGCTGTTCGGCGTCGATCTCGACGTCGGCGAGGGCGAGGTGGTGGCGCTGATGGGGCGCAACGGCATGGGCAAGACGACAAGCGTGCGCGTCATCTTCGGCCTTGTGGCGCTGAGCGGCGGGCGGGTGCGGTTCGCCGGCCGCGACATCTCGGCGACGCCGCCCTTCGCCCGGGCCCGCGCCGGGCTCGGGCTCGCGCCCGAGGGGCGGCAGATTTTCGCCAACCTGACGGTCGAGGAGAACCTGATCTGCGCCGCCGTCGCCGGGCCGTGGACGCTGAGCGCGCTCTACAAGCTGTTCCCGCGTCTTTGCGAACGGCGGCGGGCGTTCGGCGACCAGCTTTCGGGCGGCGAGCAGCAGATGCTCGCCATCGGCCGGGCGCTGTCGACGCAGCCAAGGTTGCTGGTGCTCGACGAGGCGACCGAGGGGCTGGCGCCGCTGATCCGCGCCGAGATCTGGGCCTGTCTGGCGTCGCTGAAGCGCGCCGGCCAATCCATCCTGGTGATCGACAAGAACCTCGGCGCGCTGTTGCGTTTGATTGACCGCGCCTTCGTCATCGAAAAGGGGCGCATCGTCTGGACAGCGAGCGCGCAGGAGATCGCCCGCGACCGCAACCTCGTGGAGCGGCGGCTGCATCTGGGACAAGACCGGCTAGAAACACCAAACTAGGAGCGCATCATGTCTGCATTGACTCCCGGCGTCACAAGGGCTGGCGAAGGCCTCGACAATATCTCATGGAACATTCTTGGCCAGATCTATGTGCCGAAATCGCTGAGCGAAAGCGCCCTTTCCTGGCATGCGACGTTTCCGCCCGAGACCTTCGTGCCGCCGCATATTCATCCGACCCAGGATGAGTTCATCTATATGTTCGAGGGCGAGTTGGAGCTGATGATCGACGGCCGCGCCGCTCTGGCGCGCTCCGGCGATCTGTCGCGCTTGCCGATGGGATTGCCGCATGGCATTTGGAACCGCTCCGGCCACACCGTCAAATGCCTGTTCTGGGTGTCGCCGGCGCGCCGGCTCTACGACCTGTTCTGGGCCATCCACAATATGGCGGAGCAGACGCCGGCCGAGGTGGTGGCGCTGGCGGCCAAACACGAGGTCGATTTCCTGCCGCCTCCTCCCGACGAAACCAACTAGGACGCACGGCGATGACGGTGTTGATTGCAGGCGGCGGCATCGGCGGCTTGACGCTGGCGCTGATGCTGAAACGCAGGGGTGTGCGGGCGATTGTGTTCGAGCAGGCGGCCGAGATCCGCGAGCTCGGCGTCGGCATCAACATTCTGCCGCACGCCGTCAAGGAACTGGCGGCGCTCGGCCTCGCGCCGGCGCTCGACGCGGTGGGGATCAGAACCCGGGAGCTCGCCTATCTCAATCGGTTGGGGCAGAACGTTTGGGCCGAGAAGCGCGGCACCGACGCCGGCTTCGCCTTCCCGCAATTCTCGATCCATCGCGGCCGCTTGCAGAAGGCGATCCACGAGGCGGTGGTCAAGGAACTGGGGCCGGAGAGCGTGCGCACCGGGCTCAAGCTCGCCGGCTTCGTCCAGGGCGAGGGCGGCGTCACCGCGCATTTCGTCGACGCCCGCTACGGCCTGACCAGCCAGACCGTGCGCGGCGAGGCGCTGGTCGGCGCCGACGGCATCCACTCGGTCGTGCGCAAGGCCTTCTACCCGCGCCAGGGGCGGCCGAGTTGGCAGGGGGCGGTGCTCTATCGCGGTTGCTGCGAATGGCCGAAATTTCTCACCGGCGCCTCGATGTATATTTGCGGCGGCATGGGGGCCAAGCTTTCGCTGTACCCGATTGCGCCCGGCGCCAAGGAGGCGACGCGGCTCACCAACTGGGCGATCGTCGCCAAGGTCGCCGATGGCGAGATCACGCCGCCGCCGGCCGATAGTTGGTCACGCACCGCGCGCATGGACGACGTCGTGCCTTATGCGCGCCGCTTCACCGCACCGGGCGTCGATGTCGAGGCGCTGGTGCGGGCGACGCCGACCGCGTGGGAATATCCGATGTGCGACCGCGACCCGCTGCCGCGCTGGAGCTTTGGCCGCGTCACGTTGATGGGCGACGCGGCGCATCCGATGTACCCCGTCGGCTCCAATGGCGCGGCGCAGGCGATCCTTGATGCGCGCTGCCTCGCCGATGCGCTGCAAAGCGCCGAGCATCCGATGCGCGCGCTCTACGAATACGAGCAGGAGCGCCTGCCCAAGACGGCCGAAATCGTCCGCCTCAACCGCAAGGGCGGCCCGGAGCGGGTGATTGACGAGGTCGAGAAACTGGCGCCGGCGGGTTTCGAGCATGTCGAGCGCGTGCTGAGCCACGCCGAGCGCGAGGGGATCGTCAAGGGCTACGCCCGCAAGGCGGGCTTCGCGCTTAACCAGGTCAACAAATAACGCTCATGCTTTGAGGCGAAAACGCTGGATCTTGCCGGTCGGCGTCTTCGGCAGCGCGGTGACGAAGACGATCGAGCGCGGATATTTGTACGGCGCGATCGTCGCCTTGACATGGGCCTGCAACCGGCTCGCCACCTCCGCATCGCCGCCGGCGCCCTCGGCGCGCAAGACATGCGCCTCGACGATCTCGCCGCGCGCCTCGTCGCGCCGGCCGATAACCGCGCATTCGCGCACCGCCGGATGCGACAGCAGCGCCGCCTCGACTTCCGGCCCGGCGATATTGTAGCCGGCCGAAACAACCGTGTCGTCGCTGCGCGCGGCGAATTGGAAATAGCCTTCGGCGTCCAGCGTTCCTCGACGACCCGAAGCCCGTCTCCCGACGGCGTGTGATTTTGCGCCGAAGCGGCGCCCCCCGATTCGAGACGCATAACCAACTGATAAAAATGAATAAACCGATTGTCGGAGAGGTCCAAATGTGCACCGAAGAGGGCCCCAATCATGCAAAAAATACTTTCTTTATCAATATTTAGTGCATCAAACAACGGGGTCCGACATCAACGCAAATTCACAACCGGCCCGGCTCACGATCCCAGATTACTGGACCCCCGACGCCCCTCTCGCCGTGTTCGAACTCATCGACGACCTGCGCAATCAGATCTGGCGCCGATGCGGTCTCGACATCCAAGACGAACTGCGTCGCCAGACCGAGCCAGATCATATTGAAGCCGCCGCGCCAGCGTCCAAGCCCGACTTCTGAAACCCTCGCTGCCCGTCTCGCGCCGACAGCCCAGAACATTTACGCCGCTCGCGCAATGCCGCCGCCGAACAAGCGCGGATTCTCGCAGCCGCTAACACCTGCACGCCAAACAGGTTCTCTCTCTGGCAAATGGCGCGCTCGGAGTCATGACGTCGGCGGCGCTGGCGGTCTCGCTGGTCGGTCAGGCGCTGGCGCAGGCCCGGGGAATTCTGCCGAAGTCGGGGATCAAGCAGGTCGACCGGTTGCTCAGCAACGTAGGCGTAGTCCCTTGGGACCTTTTTGCCGCGTGGGTGCGCGAGGTCGTGGGCGAACGACGCGAGATCGTCG
>JAJYDD010000159.1 GCA_021777795.1 Pseudomonadota bacterium
GCGGGCGCGGCGCAAGCGGCAAGACGCCTTTCGTCGCGGCCGTCGCCACGACCGAGGACGGCAAGCCCGATCAGATCATCCTGCGGCGCGTCAAGGCGTTCAGTAAATTCGCCATCCGCAAGCTCTCTAGCACGGCGCTCGCGTCCGGAGCCGACGTCACTTCCGATGGATTGGCTTGCTTCCTCGCCGTCGCCGAGGCCGGGTGTTCCCACACCGTCATCAAGACTGGCAGTGGCCCGAAAGCCGCAAAGACGCCCGCCTTCAAATGGGTCAACACCGTCCTCGGCAACATAAAGGCCGCTTTGGTTGGAACATATAGAGCCGTGCGCGAAAAGCATGTGCCGCGCTATCTCGCGGAATTCGAGTATCGCTTCAACCGAAGATACGATCTTGCCGCCATCATCCCGCGCCTCGCTTTCATCGCGCTGCGGACCGCTCCAATGCCATACCGCCTCCTGAAGCTAGCTGACGTTGCCGCGTAATCAGGATACGATTTGGCGATCCCCTACAACTGGCTGATGCGCAACAGCATTACGATTCGCGGCCAATGGATGTACCCACGCGCGACGAACGCCAGTCTGATCGCGCTGGGGCGCGCCGGGCTCGTCGATCTCGCCGCGTTCGACGTCGCCGCCTTTGCGCTCGAAGAGGTCGCGCAAGCGATGGATTACGCGGCCGCCCACGTCGGCGCGTTCAAGATGACGGTGCTGCGGCCCTGAGCCGTCACGCGGCTGTCGCCCAAACTCCATAATGGCCCGCCCGCAGCCACATCTGCGAGGGCCGAATCGATGCCAGGCATTCACGGCGCGGTGAAAAAGGCGACCAGCCGTAACCTGGGCGCGGCCGTCCACCGGCACAGACCGTTCTCGCGCCGGGGCTTGCAGGAGCGCGTGTTCACCCTGGCGTTTCGGCAATTGGTCTATCCCCAAATCTGGGAGGATCCGCTCGTCGACATGGAGGCGCTGCGGCTTGGGCCCGGCGACCGCGTCGTCGCCATCGCCTCCGGCGGCTGCAACGTGCTGTCCTATCTCGCCGCCGGCCCCGCCGAAGTCATCGCCGTCGATCTCAACGGCGCCCATATCGCGCTGCTCAACCTCAAGCTGCGCGGTCTGGCGGCGCTGCCCGATCACGCCGCCTTCTTCGACTTCTTCGGCCGCGCCGACCGGCGCGAGAACGTCGCCGTCTACGAGACGCAACTGCGCCCCGGCCTCGACGACGCGACGCGCGCCTATTGGGACGGGCGCGGCCTCGACGGCCGCCGTCGCATCGAGGCCTTCGCACGAGGCTTCTATCGTCATGGGCTGCTCGGGCGCTTCATCGGCGCGGGACACGCGGTGGCGCGGCTTTACGGCACGCGCTTTGACGCGCTGTTAGCCGCCGGCTCGCTGGCGGAGCAGCGGGCGATTTTCGAGCGCGACATCGCGCCCTTGTTCGACAAGCGTCTCGTGCGCTGGCTGGCGCGCCGGCCCTCGGCGTTGTTCGGTCTTGGCATTCCGCCGGCGCAATTTCGCGCCCTGGCCAGCGACGGCGCGGTGACCGAGGTGCTGAAGCGCCGCGTCGAGCGGCTGGCCTGCGATTTTCCGGTCGCCGACAATTATTTCGCCTGGCAGGCGTTCGGGCGCGCCTACGCCCGCGCCGAGACGCCGAGCCTGCCGCCCTACCTGCAAACCCGCCATTTCGAGACTGTGCGCGAAAACGCCTTTCGGGTGCGCCCGCATCACGGCGCCTTCACCGAGCGGCTGAAGGCCGAGCCAGACGCCAGCCTCGACGCCTATGTGCTGCTCGACGCGCAGGACTGGATGAACGACGCGACGCTGACGGAACTGTGGCGGGAAATCCGCCGCACCGCCCGGCCGGGGGCGCGCGCGATCTTCCGCACCGCCGCCGACGAACGGCTGCTGCCCGGCCGCGTGCCCGACGACGTCCTCGCCGACTTCCAATACGAGGAGGAGCGCGCGCGAACGCTCGGCGCGCGCGACCGCTCCTCGATCTACGGCGCCTTTCACCTCTGGGTGCGCCGGTGAGCGTCACGGAGGCCGGCGCGGCGATGGACCGGATGTACCGGCGCCAGCGCCACGTCTACGACCTCACCCGCAAATTCTATCTGCTCGGCCGCGACGAACTCATCGCCGCGCTTCAGCCGCCGCCGGGCGGCGCGGTGCTGGAGATCGCCTGCGGCACCGGGCGCAACCTCGTGCAAGCGGCGCGCGCTTATCCCGACGCGCGCTTCTTCGGCCTCGACGTCTCGCAGGAGATGCTGGCGAGCGCCCGCGCCAACGTGGCGGCGGCGGGCCTTTCCGGCCGCATCGCGCTGGCGCGCGGCGATGCGACGGCTTTCGATCCCCAGGCCTTGTTCGGCGTCGCCGCCTTCGACCGCGCCTTCGTCTCCTACGCCCTGTCGATGATCCCGCCCTGGCGGCGCGCGGCGGCGGAAGCGGCCGCGCGGCTGACCGCCGACGGGGCGCTGCACATCGTCGATTTCGGCGACCAGGCGGGCTGGCCCGGCGTCCTGCGCCAAGCCTTACGGGCGTGGCTCGCCCGCTTTTCGGTGACGCCGCGCCTGACTCTTGAGGAGGAACTGGGCCGCATCGCCGCCGCGCGCGGTCTGAGGCTCGAATTCCGCCCGCTCTACCGGCGCTATGCGTTTCTTGCCGCGTTGAAAGCCGGCTGACGGGATCGGGTTTACGCGGCGTTTGCCGGGATATGAGAGGCTCGGAAGAGACCCGAGCCCCCGCCATGCTGAAAATCGCTTTCGTGTTTGCCGGCGCCGGCTGCCTGATGGCGCTGTTCGCGCCGCAGCTTCTGCTCAACCTTCAGCCGACGTCGGCGCCGCCCGTCGCGATCGCCGCGAGCGCGGAACCGGCGCCGGCCCCGCAAGCGTCCGACGGTTATGGTGAAAAAAGCATCGCCGCCGATTCCGGCGGCCAATATTCGCTCGATGTGCTGATCGGCGGCCAGAGCGTGCATATGCTCGTCGACACCGGCGCGACGATGGTGGTGATCTCGGCCGCCGTCGCCGACCGCCTCGGCCTCAGCTTCGAAGCCGGCCGCAAATGGCGCGTCCACACCGCCAATGGCGACAGCTTCGCCACGGAGGCGGTGCTGCCGAGCATAGACCTCGGAACCATTTACATGAAGGACGTGCCCGCCCTGATCGCCGACCGCGGCGCCGGCGACGTCAACCTGCTGGGCGCCAGTTTCCTCAAGCGTCTCGCCAGCGTCGAGAGCCGCAACGGCGTGCTGATGCTGCGGCAATAGAACGAATTTGCCGTACCGACCGTGCGGCGTCTATAGAGACGGCGCTTCCGGGAGGCCGCATGTTTCCGAAACCGCAATCCGATCTCGTCCCCAACACCTACGCCTACGAATCGCGCCCGCTGGTCAAGCCGACGGGCTTTCGCGAATATGACGCGCGCTGGCTTTTTGGCCAGGAGATCAATCTTATGGGCGTCCAAGCGCTGGGCCTGGGGCTTGGAACCTTGCTCGGCGAACTCGGCGTCAGACGCGAGGTCGTCGTCGGCCACGACTTCCGCTCCTATTCCGCCTCGATCAAATACGCGCTGACCGCAGGGCTGATGGCGGCCGGCTGCAAGGTCCGCGACATTGGCCTGTGCATCACGCCGATGGCTTATTTCGCGCAATTCGCGCTCGATTGTCCGGCGGTGGCGATGGTCACCGCGAGCCACAACGACAACGGCTGGACCGGCGTGAAAATGGGCGCCGCGCGCCCCGTCACCTTCGGGCCCGAGGAGATGGGCCGGCTGAAGGAGATCGTCATCGGCGGTCTCGGGCGTTACGACGAGGGCGGGTCTTACGAGTTCGTGGCCGATTTCCCCACCCGCTACATCGCGGCGCTGACCGAGCGTCCGCAGTTCAAGCGCAAGATGAAGGTCATCGCCGCCTGCGGCAATGGCACCGCCGGCGCCTTCGCGCCGGAGCTGTTGTCGAAGCTCGGCGTCGAGGTCGTGCCGCTCGACTGCGAGTTGGATTTCAACTTCCCCCGCTACAACCCCAACCCTGAAGACCTGCACATGCTGCATGCGATGGCCGACGCGGTAAAGCGCCAAGGCGCCGATGTCGCGCTCGGCTTCGACGGCGACGGCGACCGCTGCGGCGTCGTCGACAACGAAGGCAATGAGATCTTCGCCGACAAGATCGGCGTTATGCTGGCGCGGGATTTGTCGAAGATCCACGCCCGCCCGACCTTCGTCGTCGACGTCAAGTCTACGGGCCTGTTCCACTCCGACCCGGAGTTGCAGAAACTCGGCGCGACCACCGATTACTGGAAGACCGGCCATTCCCACATCAAGCGCCGCGTGCGCGACCTGAAGGCCCTCGCCGGCTTCGAAAAGAGCGGCCATTTCTTCTTCAACGCGCCTGTCGGGCGCGGCTATGACGACGGCTTCGTCACCGCCATCGCCGTGCTTGACATGCTCGACCGCAACCCCACGAAGTCGATGGCCGATCTCTACCGCGACCTGCCGAAAACCTGGGGTTCGCCGACGATGTCGCCCCATTGCGCCGACGAGATCAAATACGATGTCGCCGAGCGCGTCACCCGACGTCTCCAGGCGATGCGCGAGAAGGGCGAGGCGCTGACGGGCCAGAAAATCGCCGACGTCGTCACCGTCAACGGCGTGCGCGTGACGGTCGAGGACGGAACCTGGGGCCTCGTGCGCGCCTCCTCCAACAAGCCGGAACTCGTCGTCGTCGTCGAAAGCCCGGTCTCGGAAGCGCGGATGCGCGAGATGTTCAAGGCGGTGGACGGCGTCCTGCGCGAAAACCCCGAAGTCGGCGCCTACAACCAATCGCTGTGATTCTGCCCGACGTGCTGGCGCCGGGCCTGGACATCGTGTTCTGCGGCACGGCGGCGGGCACGGAATCGGCGCGCCAGCAGGCCTATTACGCCCATCCCCAGAACCGCTTCTGGCGCACCTTGCACGAGGCGGGGCTGACGCCGCGCCTTCTGGCGCCCGCCGAATTTCCGCTGATGCCGGGCTTTGGCCTCGGCCTCACGGATCTCGCCAAATTCGCCAGCGGCATGGATCGCCAATTGCCGGCCGGCGCGCTCGGCGAGGCGGCGCGGGCGGCTTTGCGCGAAAAGATCGCGGCCAACGCCCCGCGCGTGCTGGCCTTCACCAGCCTGACGGCGGGGCGGCGCTTTCTCGCCCGCGCCGAGGCGCGCTTCGGCCCGCAGGCCGAGCGCCTCGGCGACACCGCGATCTGGCTGCTGCCCTCGCCCTCGCCGACGGCGGGGTGGAACTTCGACCTCGCGCCGTGGCGGGCGCTGGCGGCGTTCCGGGAACAGCGCTGACGCGCTGTTCCCGGATCAGCGCTGACGCGCGCGCGCCTCCTGAAAGCGGCCCTTCCACAGGCCGCCCTGCCCACGCGCCGAGGCGAGGCCGGATTCGAGCGTGTAGAGCGCATAAAGCGCGGCGATGGCCGGCAACGCGAAGCCCCACAGCGGCGAGACGCGGTATTCGCGCAAAGTCGGCTGAAACGCTGTCGCCATCAGCGCCCAGGCGGCGAGGCCGGCGGCTTCAGCGCCGCCGCGTGCGAACAGAGCCGAGGCGACGGGAACGAGGAACACTAGCGCCATCGCCGCCAGCGTGAAGGCGAGCAGCGCCGGCGAATAATTGAGCTGCGCATAGGCCGAGCGCACGACCATGCGGCGAATCTCACGGAAATCATGGTAGCGGCGCAGGCTCATGACGCGCTCGGCGAGGCTGAGGCGGATCGCGCCTCTCGCTTTCAGCAGCCGCGCCAACGCGCAATCGTCGATCAGCGCGCCGCGGATGGCGGCGATTCCGCCCGCCGCCGCCAGCGCCTCGCGCCGCACCAACATGCAGCCGCCGGCCGCCGCCGCCGTCTTCTTGCGCGGATCGTTCGCCCAGGCGAAGGGATAGAGCATTGGGAAGAACAGGATGAAGGCGGGAATGGCGAAACGCTCCGGCCAACTCGCGCAGGCGAGCCGCGCCATTAGCGAGTTGAGCGCCAGCCCCTCCGCCTCCGAGCGCGAAACGAGGCCGGCGAGCGCGCCGGGCGCATAGGAAATGTCGGCGTCGGTCAGCAAGAGATAGCGCGGCGCCTCGCCGGCCGCCGCGATCCCCTGCGCCACCGCCCAGAGCTTGCCGGACCAACCCGCCGGCGTCGGCGAGCCCGCGACGATGTCGAGCCGGCCGTCAGCCCCGGCCGCCCGCCGCGCGACTTGCGCCGTGCCGTCGGCGCTTTCGTCATCGACCAGCACGATGCGGAACGATCCCCGGTAGTCCTGCGTCAGCAGCGAGCCGATGGTCACAGCGATCGAATCGGCTTCGTCGCGCGCGGGAATGACGGCGACGACTTCCGGCCAGAGCGCCGGCGCCGGCGCGCCCCGCTCGCGCTCCGCCGCCAGCCAAAAGCCGCCGCGCGCGAAGATCATGTAGAGCCAGATCGCCAGGCTCAAAAGGCTCAGGACCAGCATCAGCCGAAGAGGTCGCCGGCTTCCCTCGATTTCAGCCGGACGAGCCGGGAATCCTCGACCGCCGCCTGCCGGTGCTTGACCGCCTCGCGATAGACGGGATCGCGGATCATCTCGACGAAGGCGGCGACGCTGGGATAGCGGGCGATGAAGCAATGGTCCCAGCGCTCTTGCGCAGGGCCGATCAGCATGAGTTCGAAAGCCCCGCGCCAGACGATGTGGCCGCCCAGGCGCTTGAACACCGGGCCGCTGTCGCGCCCATAGGCCGCATAGGCCTCCTCGCCGCTCGCCTCGCGGCCGTCGGGATAGGCCGCACGCTCGCGCAGGCGCACGAGATTGAGCATGTCGATGGGGCCGGGCCGGTCGTCGGCGCGGAACGCGGCGAAGGCTTCCTTGGTGGGATCGATGAAGGTCATGTGCGGCTCCTCCCGCGCCGCCTTAGCGCCGCGACGCGGCGCTGTCGAATGGCCGCATTGACAGGGACGCCGCCGCATGGCTCGACGGCGGCCATGAAACGTCAATCCGATCTTCTCGCCGCGCTCGCGGCCCTCATGGGCGCCAGCGGCGTCGCTTTGGCCGCCGCCGCCACGCATGCCGGCGGCGGCGATTTCGGCCGCACGGCGGCTGAATTTCTCATCCTGCACGCCGCCGCTCTCGGCGGCGTCAGCGCCGCCGCGCGCACGTCTTCAACCCGCCGCGCGCGCCGCCTGCTCGTCGCCGGGGCCGCGCTGGCGGCGGGGACGCTGCTGTTTGCGGCCGACCTCGCGATGCGCGGCTTTGCGGGGGCGAAGCTGTTCCCCTTCGCCGCGCCCACGGGAGGCTCGCTGATGATCCTCGCCTGGGCGGCGCTGGCGCTCGTCTACGCTCTGCCCGAATAAAAAAGGGACGCCCGAAGGCGTCCCAAGGCGTGGGAGGAACGAACTCCGGGGCGCAAGCGCCGGGGAGTTCCGAGGCGCAAGCGCCCCGGAGGGAACGACGCTACTGAACCACTTCGCCGTGCAGGGCGAGATCGAGGCCTTCGCGCTCGACCTCGTCGCTGACTTTGAGGCCGATCACCGCCTTGATGATGGCCAGGATGATGAGCGAGACGATCGCATCATAGACGATGACGATGCCGACGCCGATGCACTGGTTGATGAACTGCTGCGGATTGCCCTCCAGCAGGCCCTTGGTGCCGCCGATCTGCTCGACCGCGAACACGCCGGTCAGCAACGCGCCGATAGCCCCGCCGACGCCGTGAACGCCGAAGGCGTCGAGCGCGTCGTCATAGCCGAAGGCGTGCTTGAGCGAAGTCGCGCCGAGGTAGCAGCCGACGCCGCAGGCGATGCCGATCACGATCGAGCCGAAGGGATCGACGAAGCCCGAGGCCGGGGTGATGGCGACGAGGCCGGCGACCGCGCCCGAGCAGATGCCGACGACGGTCGGCTTGCCGCGATGCGCCCATTCCACGAACATCCAGGTCAACGCCGCAACGGCGGTGGCGATCTGGGTGACCGTCATCGCCATGCCGGCGACCTGGCCGGAAGTGACGGCCGAACCGGCGTTGAAGCCGAACCAACCCACCCACAGCAGGCCCGCGCCGATGAAGGTGTAGACCATGTTATGCGGCGGACCCATGTCGCGGCGCTTGCCGAGCATGAGGGCGCACACGAGACCGGCGACGCCCGCATTGATGTGGACGACCGTGCCGCCGGCGAAATCGAGCACATGCACCTTGGCGTCGGAATTGCCGGCCGCCATGAAGCCGTCGGGCCCCCACAGCCAATGGGCGACCGGCGCGTAGACGAACACCGCCCACAGGCCGATGAACCAAAGCATCGCCGAAAACTTCATGCGCTCGGCGAAGGCGCCGGCGATCAGGGCCGGCGTGATGATCGCGAAGGTCATCTGGAAGCACATGTAGACCGACTCAGGAATGGTCGGCGCCAGCGCGTTGGCCGTGCCCGTGCCGTCCGCGACATTGGAGAGCATGCCGTGCAACATGATGCGGCCAAAGCCGCCGATGAACGGATTGCCGGCGGTGAAGGCAAGCGAATAGGTGAGCACCGCGAAGATCACGGTCACCAGCGCGGTGATCGCGAACGAAGTCATCACCGTGTCGCCGACGTTCTTCTTGCGCACCATGCCGCCGTAGAACAGGCCGAGACCGGGAATG
>JAJYDD010000160.1 GCA_021777795.1 Pseudomonadota bacterium
AGTTGACGCCGGCAAATCCGGCGTGGGAGGCGAGGATGACGCTTTTTGCCGGTCCGGTGTTCGAAATGGCCAAGCGGCAGTTTCACATCATCGCCGACCATCTCGAAATCCCCGTCGACGAGCGCGAGCGCCTGCTGATGCCCAAGCGCGCCATCGCCGTCTCCTGCCCGATCCACATGGACGACGGGCGCACCGCCGTGTTCCAGGGTTTTCGCGTCCAGCACCATTTGACGCTTGGCCCCGCCAAGGGCGGCACGCGCTTTTCCGCCAATGTCGATCTCGGCGAGATCGCGGCGCTGGCGATCTGGATGA
The DNA here is from genome assembly GCA_021777795.1 of Pseudomonadota bacterium. GTDB lineage: Bacteria > Pseudomonadota > Alphaproteobacteria > Rhizobiales > Beijerinckiaceae > Roseiarcus. The sequence goes on from JAJYDD010000160.1 coordinate 313, forward strand.
GCTGGAAATGCGCGCTCGCCGAACTCCCCTATGGCGGCGGCAAGGGCGGCGTCGCCGTCGATCCCTTGAGCCTCTCGTTGCGCGAACTGGAGAACCTGTCGCGCCGCTACATGGAGGAGATGATCCCCTTTGTCGGGCCGCGCACCGACATCATGGCGCCCGACATGGGCACCAACGAGCAGGTGATGGCCTGGTTCATGGACACTTATTCGATGAACAAGGGCGTCACCATCCCGGAAATCGTCACCGGCAAGCCGGTCGGCTCCGGCGGCACTTTGGGGCGGCGCGAGGCGACCGGCCACGGCGTCGCCTTCCTGGCCTTCCGCGCGCTCGACCGGCTGGGGATCGAGCCGAGCCGCGCGACCGCGATCATCCAGGGTTTCGGCAATGTCGGCTCGCACGCTGCGCTCGGGCTGGCCGCGCGCGGCGTGCGCGTGACGGGGATCAGCGACCACACGATCGCGCTCTATGACGCGCGCGGCTTAGACGTGAAAGCGGCGGCGGCCTATGCGGCGCGCCACGGCGTGCTGAAGGGCTTCGCGGACGCCGCCGCCGTCTCCCCGCGCGACTTGCTGACCCTGCCTTGCGACGTGCTGGCGCCCTGCGCGGTCGAGCGCGTCATCGACGGCGAGATCGCCGCCAAGCTGCAATGCCGCGTCATCGCCGAAGGGGCGAACGGGCCGACGACGCCGGAGGCCGATGAGGCGCTGGCGCAGCGCAAGGAGATTTTCGTCGTGCCGGACATCCTATGCAACGCCGGCGGCGTCATCGTCAGCTATTTCGAATGGGTGCAGGATCTCCAGCAATATTTCTGGTCGCGCGACGAGGTGATGGACAAGCTCGAACGGGCGCTGGATCGCTCTTGGAGCAAGGTGGTCGAGCGGGCCGAGAAGGACGGCGTCTCCACACGCACGGCGGCTATGGCCATTGGCGTCGAGCGGGTGCGCGAAGCCAAGCGGGCGCGCGGGCTGTTCCCTTGAGCGCCTCAGCTAAGATTCGCGCATTTTCTTAAAGCCGTTGGCAATCGGCGGCGGCTAATGCCCGTTAAGTTCGGGGATGTAATTTCGCGCCCGCTCGCGGACGCGACCCCGGCGAGCGGGCGAATCGAGCGCCCTGGGCTCGTCATGCGCCAGCGTTGGGAGAGTTGTTCTTGACAGCTCCAGTTCGGTGGAACGCGGGTGAGGCTGCCTGCTCGCCTCCGCCCGGCGAGACGGCCGGCTGCAGCGACTTTAGCGGCCCGACCGCCGCCGCCCTCGACGCGCTAGCCTGTTACGATGTGCTCGACACGCCGAGCGAGGAGGCGTTCGACCGGATCACGCGGCTTGTGCGCCGCTTGTTCTCGACGCCCATCGCTACGGTGACGTTTCTCGACGGGCATCGCCAGTGGTTCAAATCCCGCCAGGGACTCGATGTCCCCGAGACCGCGCGAAACGTCGCATTTTGTCGGATTCCCGTTCAGGAAGGGCGACCGCTGGTCGTTCCCGACACGCTCGCCGACCCGAGGTTTCGTGACAATCCCCTGGTCGTCGGTTCGCCGGGCTTGCGCTTCTATGCCGGCGCGCCGCTGCGCGCCGCCAACGGCGCCTTCATCGGCACGCTTTGCGCGATGGACACCCGCCCCCGGTCGTTCGGCGCGCAGGAGATCGACATTCTGCTGGATCTGGCGCGCATCATCGAGGATGAACTCGAACTGAGGCTTCTCGCCACCACCGATTTCCTCACCGGCGCCCTTTCGCGCCGCGCCTTTCTCGACGAAGGTCAACGCGCCCTGAACCTGGCGCGCCGGCATCGCTACGATCTGAGCTGCATCTGTTTCGATCTCGATCACTTCAAGGCGATCAACGACGGGGCCGGCCATGCGGCGGGCGACGCCGTACTCGCGGCGACCGCCGGGGCCTGCTCCGCGCTGTTGCGCAAATCCGACATATTCGGCCGGCTCGGCGGCGAGGAATTCGCGATTTTGCTGCCGCACGCCAGCGCGGCCGAAGCGGCGGGCGTCGCCGAAAAGCTGCGCGCGGCGATCGAGGGCCAAGTGGGCGCTTCGGAACGGGCGATCCCGCCCGTCACCGCCAGCTTCGGCGTCTCCTGCCTCTCCTCGGCGACGACGGACCTGGCCGCCTTGCTCGCCGTCGCTGATGAGGCGCTCTACGGCGCCAAGGCGCGCGGCCGCAATTGCTGCGTCGTCGGCGCGCCACGCGGCGCCGACGTCGCCGCCAGCGGCCGCAAGGTGTTGAAGGCCGGCAGCATCGTCTTCAATTTGGGCCAATCGGCGGTGGACTGCACGGTGCGGCGTTTGTCCGATGCGGGCGCGCGGCTCGATGTCGTCTCGTCCGAGGGAATCCCTAAGCACTTCAAGCTCAGCATCGGATCCGAAGGGTTCTCCAGGGCATGCGAAGTCGTGCGCAAGGAGGAGCGTTTCGTCGAAGTCGCCTTCGACTAGCCTTACTCCGACGCCTCGCGCCAGAGATCGACGAGCACCGCCATCATGGCCGGGCCGAGGAACAGGCCCAACATGCCGAAGGTCTCGACGCCGCCGAGAATGCCGACGAGCACGAACAGGAACGGCAATTGCGTCGCATTGCCGATCACATAGGGCCGCACGAAATGATCGGCCGCCGTCAGCACGATAAGCCCGAAGGCGAAGATGAACAGCGCCCCGAACATCGCGCCCTTGGCGATGAGCAACACCGCGGCGAGCGAGAACATGACGAAGGCGCCGAACGGAATGATGCAGCCGATGGCGGTGGCGACGCCCATAAGCAGCAATTGCGGCACGCCGAGGAAGTAATAGGCGATGGTCAGCAACAGGCCCTCGCCGAGGCCGACCAGCACCAACCCGTCGACCGTGCCATGTACGGAATGGACGATGCGTTCGCCGATCTCCGGCCCGCGCGGCCCGAACGCGCGCTCGCCGAGACGACGCAGCGATGCGACGAGGCTGTCGCCGTCCCGATACATGAAAAACAGCGCGAGGATCGTGAACAGGAACACGATGACGCGCCGGCTTGCGGCCATGCCCACCCGCTCGCTGACGGCGATCTTGTTGACGCCGCGCACGAGCGTGGAAAGATTCTGCGGATCGGCGAGATTGTCGCGCCACCAGGAGGCGATATAGGGGCCGACATATTTGAGATTTTCGAGGCCGGCGGGGACGGGCAGACCGTTCTTGCGCGTCTCGCCGAGCCAGACCGTCGCCGCATGGGCCTCGCGGCCGAGAAACAGCCCGGCCTCGATGATCGGCGCCAGGAACACCAGCCCTATGAAGACGGCGAACAAAGCCGGCAGCCCCTGCGCCCAGCCGCCCTGGCCGGCGCGCGCGCGCATCCGCTTGTAGAACGGCCAGGTCGCGATGGCGATGACGCCGGCCCAGCCGAGCGCCGGCAGGTATTCCGCGAAGGTCCACAGCGCCAGCGCGACCATGCCCAATCCAAAGGCGAGGCGGGCGACGCTCTGACGGGACGTTTCGGACGCCGGAATGTCGGCCTCCATGAGAATTCTCCGGCGAAAAGGGACGCCCTGCCTAGAGGCCCGCTCCGTCCAGCGCAAGCCGCTCAAGACAGGATCGGCCCGAGCGCCGCGCCGTCGTCGAGGGTCTCGACCTCGACGCCGGACGGGTATTTGGCGCGAGCGGCGAGATCCGGCAGGAGAAAGGTGATCCGGCCGATGCAGGGGAGGAGCGGACGTTCCCCGTCAAGCGGCGCAGTCCAGCGGGCGAGCCAGCGGAGGTCAGACCCAACCTCCTGTTGATTGACGTCTATGAACGTGAGGGATTTAGCAGGGCGGCGGCGCGCCCATCAGCGCTGCAGGTATTTGACCAGCGCGGCGACAGCGAGCAGCAAGACGACGATGACCAGCAGCCATATCAGGCCTCCGCCCCACATCATCGAGCCGCCGAACATGTGATCGTAACCCATCATGTTACGTCCTCCTTTTCAGGTCAGTTGAGCCGCACGGCGCGCAGGCGCAGCGCGTTGCCGATGACGCTGACCGACGACAGCGCCATGGCGGCGGCGGCGATGATCGGCGACAGCAGCAGGCCGAAGACCGGGTACAGAATGCCGGCGGCGATCGGCACGCCGGCGGCGTTGTAGATGAAGGCGAAGAACAGGTTCTGCCGGATATTGCTCATCGTCGCTTGCGACAGCCGCCGCGCCGTCACGATCCCCTGAAGGTCGCCCTTCAGCAGCGTTACGCCGGCGCTTTGGATGGCGACATCGGTTCCTGTTCCCATGGCTATCCCGATATCGGCGGCGGCAAGCGCCGGCGCATCATTGACGCCATCGCCCGCCATGGCGACGATCCGTCCTTCCTTGCGCAACCGCTCGACGACCTTGCCTTTGTCCTCGGGGAGGATTTCGGCCTCGACATCGGTAATGCCGAGTTTCCGAGCGACCGCTTGCGCCGTCGTGCTATTGTCGCCGGTGAGCATCACTACGCGGATGCCGGCCTCGCGCAGAAAGCGCATCGCCTCCGCCGTCGTCGGTTTGATCGGGTCGGCAATCGCCAGCACGCCCACCGCCTTGCCGTCGAGCGCGACGAAGATCGCCGTTGCGCCCTCGCCGCGTAAATCTTCAGCCGCCTTTTCGAGCGCCGCGACGTCGACGCCCCCCGCCTGCATCATCAGCTTGTTGCCGATCACGACCCGCCTGCCTTCGATGGTGCCGGTGACCCCCTTGCCGGAGGGCGAGTCGAAATCCTTGACCGGGGCGAGCGCGAGTTTGCGCTCGGCAGCGGCCGCCACAATCGCCGCGGCGAGCGGGTGTTCGCTGCCATGTTCCAGGCTGGCGGCAAGCCGCAGCAAATCGTCCTCGGTCACGCCGCCAAAGGGCTTCACCGCGACCAGTTTCGGCTTGCCTTCCGTGAGCGTGCCCGTCTTGTCGACGACGAGCGTGTCGATCTTTTCGAAGCGCTCCAGGGCTTCGGCATTCTTAATCAGCACGCCCGATTGCGCGCCGCGACCGACGCCGACCATGATCGACATCGGCGTGGCGAGCCCAAGCGCACAGGGGCAGGCGATTATCAGCACCGAGACCGCCGCGACGAGGCCATAAGTGAAGCGTGGTTCCGGCCCCCACATTGCCCAGACGGCGAACGCCAGAACTGCGACACCGATGACCAGCGGCACGAACCAGCCGGCCACCTGATCGGCGAGGCGCTGTATCGGCGCGCGGCTTCTCTGCGCTTGCGAGACCAGCTGGACGATTTGCGCCAGCATCGTGTCGCTTCCGACCTTGTCGGCGCGCATCACGAAGCCCCCCGTCCCGTTCATGGTGCCGCCGATTAGCTTCGCGCCCACGGCTTTCGTGACCGGCATCGACTCGCCGGTGACCATGGATTCATCGACCGAGCTGCGGCCCTCCATGAGTTCGCCATCGACCGGCACTTTCTCGCCCGGACGGACGCGCAGGAGATCGCCGACCGCAACCGCATCGAGCCCGATGTCCTCGTCCTTGCCGTCGTGGACCCGCCGCGCGGTTTTCGGGGCGAGATCGAGTAACGCGCGGATCGCGCCGCCGGTCTGTTCCCGGGCGCGCAGTTCGAGCACCTGGCCGAGCAGCACCAGCACCGTAATCGCCGCCGCCGCCTCAAAATAAACCGCGACGCCGCCATCCATGCCCCGGAACGCCGGCGGGAAGAGATTGGGCGCGACGGTCGCGATCAGGCTGTAGCCCCAGGCGACGCCCGTCCCCATGGCGATCAGCGTGAACATGTTGAGGTTGCGGCTCAGGAGCGAGGCCCAGGCCCTCACGAAGAACGGCCAGCCGGCCCACAGCACGACCGGCGTCGCCAGCACGAGTTGAATCCAGTTCGATGTTCCCCCCGCCAGCCACATCGGCAGATGCACGACATGGCCGCCCATTTCGAGCGCGACGACGGGGACCGCGAGCGCCAGGCCAATCCACATGCGTCGCGTCATATCGATCAGTTCGACGCTGGGGCCGGCATCCGCTGTCACCGTCTCCGGCTCGAGCGCCATGCCGCAGATGGGACAAGCCCCCGGACCGACTTGCCGGATTTGCGGATGCATTGGGCAGGTGTAGATCACGCCGGCCGCCGCAGGTTTCGCGGGCGGCGTTTCGGCCTTCGGCTTCAGATAATGCGCGGGATCGCGGAGGAATTTTTCACGGCAGCCGTTGGAGCAGAAATAATAGGTCTCGCTCCCCTGCTCCGTCTTGTGCGTCGCGGTGGCGATTGTGACCGTCATCCCGCACACGGGATCGCGCGCCTTGCCTTCTGGCAAGGGCGGTTCGAAGAGCGCCGTCACCGGGTGCGGTGCGGCTTGCGCGTGATCATGTGCCGACATGGGGTGAAATCCATTTGTGCACGAGGGCGCGTGCTTGAAGCGCTTCACCGATTTTGCTAGACCTTCCCATAGTGGAAAGGTCAAGGATGTTAAGTCCATGAGTATCGGCGCGGCGTTGGCCACCTCCGGGGTGAGCGCGAAAATGATCCGGCCTTACGAGGCGATCGGCCTGTTGCGGCCGGCCTGGCGGCGCGGGAACATCTACCGCGATTACGGTTCGCACGACGTGCAAGAACTCCAGTTCATCGGCCGCGCCCGCAGGCTCGGCTTCTCCATGCCGTAAATCGGCGAATTGCTGGCGCTCTGGCGTGACAAGACGCGCCGCAGCCGCGAGGTGAAGCGCACCGCCTCGCGCCATCTCGACGACCTTTAAGCCCGCATCGCCGGGATTCGGAACATGACGGCGACGGTGCGCCATTTGGTCAATACCTGCCGCGGCGACGATCGCGGCGATTGCCCGATCTTCGACGATTGGAGCAGCGGCAGGCATTGAGGCGCGCAATGGGGCGGCCCTCACGCCAGATAGTCGACGAAGGACATCATGCCCGAGACCATGTGGTAGAGATGGTGGCAGTGGAACGCCCAGCGCCCGGTATTGTTGGCGTCGAAGGCGATCGTCACCGTGGACATCGGCGGAACCGCGACCGTATCGCGCACCGCGCCGTTCACCGCCTGGCCGTCAATCGACACGACCTGGAAGCGATGACCGTGCAGATGCATCGGATGCATCATCATCGACATGTTGCGCATCGCGATCTCGACGCGCTGGCCTTTGCTGACTTTTAGATTGTCCGCGCCGTCCATGCCCCATTCGTAGCCGCTCATATTGCCGACCAGCTGGACGGCGAAACGCCTATCCGGCGAGCGCTGAGCAAGCGGGGTCGACGCTATCAGCCTGCTTTCCAGCGCCAGATCGATCACGGGTCCCTTGAGACCGCCCTGCACGGGTGTTTTGACGACTTGCGCTCCGGCCGTCGCGAGAATAACGCCGGCCCGTTCGGTTCCGCCCTCGCGCAGCGCGAGGATTGGGAAAGACCCGCCGTCCTTCGGCAGCGTCAACCGGATATCGAGCCGCTGGCCCATCACGAGCGGAAACGACGTTCCTCTGACCGGAGCGACATCCTGCCCATCGACCGCGATCAGCTCGCCGCCGAGGCGGCCGGTATCCATCGTAAACGCGGTCGCCGCCGCGCCGTTGATGATGCGCAGCCTTACCCGGCCGCCTTTCTCGACCGCGACCACGTGCGGATCGGCGAGGGTCCGGTCGTTGGCGAGATAGGCGTCATATTGAATATCGTTGAGGTCCATGGCTCCCATGCTGGCCATGCCTCCGCCGGGCTTCATGGTCGCCATCATCTGGCGCATGTGGGCCATGTGCGCGGTCATCATGGTGTGATCCATGCCGTCCATGTTCATGCCGTCCATCTTCACGCCCATGCCGCCGCTCGTTTTCTTGAGCTTGGCGAGCAGATCGGCCGCCGGCGTGAACGAGAAATCATGCAGCAGGATCACGACTTCCTGCTCGTCCGCCTTCGCATCCGCCGCAGAATGGACGATCAGCGGCGCGGCGAGCAGGTTCTGCTCTTGCAGCGTGTGCGCGTGCATCCAGTAAGTGCCGGCGTCCGCGACCGGGAAGAGATAGCCGCGCGTTTCGCCCGCTTTCAGCAGCGGGGCGGGCGTGTCGGGAACCCCGTCCTGGGGCCAGGGCGGCAGCATGCCGTGCCAGTGGATCAGCGTCGGCTCTGCGAGTTCGTTGCGGAGTGTGACGTCGAAACTCGCGCCCGCGTTCAGGGTTATCCCGGGCGCGCCGCCATTTTGCACGAGGCCAAAGACGTTGGCCGCCTTGCCGTTGATATCGAGGGTCCGGTTGACGGCCTTCAGCACGGTGGCGCTGGCAGAAGCGGGCGCGGCATCTTCCGCCCACGCGGGAAAGCGGAGTAAGGGAGCGGCGGCGATCCCGGCGAGGCCGGTCATCGTGGCTTTCAGAAAATTGCGGCGG
>JAJYDD010000161.1 GCA_021777795.1 Pseudomonadota bacterium
CAGGTCTGGCTCGCTGTCGCGCCGCGCCTTCGGCGCCGCGAGCGCCCGGCCGACGATGGCGACAAGCTCCTTCAGGTCGAAGGGCTTCGGCAGATATTCATAGGCGCCGCGCTCGGAGGCTTTGATCGCCGTCATGAACGTGTTCTGCGCGCTCATCACGATGATTGGCAGTTCCGGCCGCATCCGCTTGATGCGCGGCAGCAGTTCAAACGCGTTGTCGTCGGGCATGACAACGTCGGTGATGACGAGATCGCCCTCGCCGCTGGCGACGGAGCGCCAGAGGCCTGCGACGGTGCCCGTGGTGCGCACCTCGTAACCGGCGCGCGAAAGCGCCTGGCTGAGAACGGTACGGATCGCCGCGTCGTCGTCGGCGACGATTATACTGCCGGTTGGCATATTTTAACTCCCGCGCCGCCCGGCGTTGCGCCGGGGCCTCACGCCTCGATCTTCAGACGTCCGGCGTCCACCGGCATGAGCACGCGGAAGGTCGTCTTCCGGGGCAAGGATTCGCACTCCACGATACCGCCGAGATCACCAATGACTTTCGCAACAAGTGCAAGACCCAGGCCAGTGCCCTGCGCCTTGGTGGTCACGAACGGATCGAAAAGATTGGCGGCGATGTCCGGCGCGATGCCGCCGCCGTTGTCGCGGATGCAGATTTCGAGCGGCAGGCTCACCGGTTCGGCGCTGGCGCGCGATTTCAGCCGCATCCCCGGACGATAGGCGGTCGATAGCGAGATTTCGCCGTCGATGCTGTCGGTCCCGATCGCCTCGGCGGCGTTCTTCATCAGGTTGAGGAACACCTGAATGAGTTGGTCGCGGTTGCCGATCACATGCGGCAGCGAGGGATCATAGGTCTCGCTGATCCGGATATGGCGGGCGAAACCCGCCTGAGCGAGGCGTTTGACGTGATCGAGCACCGCGTGGATGTTGAGGCTCTGGCGCTCGATCGGCCGCTCGTCCGAGAAGGATTGCATGCGATCGACCAGCTTGACGATGCGGTCGGTCTCCTCGCAGATGAGCTGCGTCAGCGCCCGATCCTCGTCGCCGACCGAGCTTTCCAGCAGTTGAGCCGCGCCACGAATGCCCGACAGCGGGTTCTTGATCTCATGGGCGAGCATGGAGCCGAGCGCCGTCACCGAGCGTGCGGCGCTGCGGTGGGTGAGCTGTCTGTCCATTTTTTCAGCAATTGATCGTTCTTGCAGCAGAACCGTCACGCCGTCATGACTAGGCAGCGGGGCGATGAAGGCGTCGACCAGCCGGCCCTGGCCAAAACGGGGCGTCGAAATATCGAGCCGGTAGCCGTTGACGGTCGCTTGCGAGGCCAGCGCGTCGGCGATGAGCGCGAACACCGGCGAGCCGAACGGCAACAGATCCTGCAAGGTCGAGCGCGTCAGCGCGGCGCGGCCCATCTCGAAGAAGGTCTCGGCCGCAGTGTTGACCTCGATGATCGCGCCGGTTCCGTCGAGCGCCAGCAGCGGCTGGGGCAGGGCGTTGAGCAGTTTCAGCGGATCGGGCCGCGCTTTGGGGGCAAGTTCGCGTCGGTTCAAGCCGCCCTCTTGGCTTCGTCGTCGAAGGCCGAGGCGAGCAGGCGCAAGGCCTGCGCCGGCGCCTCGGTGGTGACGAGTTCGCGCCGCAATGCCGGCGCCGCGCCTTCTCCTTCGGCATAAGCGGAAAGGTGCTTGCGCGCGTGGCGCAGGCCGGCCTTCGCGCCCATGCGCGTCAACAGATGGTCGAGATGTTCCAGCGCATCCGTCCGGCGCGCCTCGGGCGCCGGGGGGATCGGCGGGCCGCCGGTCTCCAGCGCCCGCGCGATGGCGCCGACGAGCCAGGGCGCACCGACGCTTGCGCGGCCGATCATGACGGCGGCGGCGCCGGAGGCGGCCAGCATCGCGCGCGCATCCTCGACATTGCGCCCGTCGCCGTTGACGACGACGGGAATATCGACCGCCTGGACGATCTCGCGCACCGCAGGCCAATCCGCCGCGCCCTGGTAGAACTGGCAGCGGGTGCGGGCGTGAATGGTTATCATCTTCACCCCGACGCTCTGCGCGCGCAAGGCGAGCGCGGCGGCGTTGCGGGTGACGTCGTCCCATCCGAGGCGGGTCTTCAGCGTCACCGGAACCGGCGTCGCCTCGACGACCGCCTCCAGGATGCGGGCGGCCGCGTCGAGGTCGCGCATCAGCGCGCTTCCCGCCAGGGCGCCGGCGACGCGGCGGGCGGGACAGCCCATGTTGATGTCGATGAGTTCGGCGCCCTCGGCGCTGAGCCGCCGCGCCGCCTGCGCCATCGAAGCGGGATCGCGCCCGACGAGTTGGACGGCGAACGGCCCGCTTTCGGTGCGCTCGGCGCGGGCGCTGCATTCCGCGTCGCCTTCCAGCAGACCGGCGCTAGCGACCATCTCGGAAAAGGTGAGGCAGGCCCCGCGCCGCTCGGCCGCGCGCCGCATACCCGCGTCGGTGACGCCCGCCATCGGCGCCAGCAAGGCGCGCCCGCTCAGCGCCAACTTGCCGATTCGCAGCATCGTCGGAGTGTCGCCCAAATTTTGTGCGCTCGCCATAGTGCCTAGTTTATGGCCTTGGGGCCGCCGGCGCAAGCGGACTTCCGCAAGGATTCGCGGGCGGGCCGACATAATGTTAAGCGTGTTCGCGCGCAGTATGAGGGCTTAAATGCAGCGGCGGCGAGCCGCGACCGGCCGCCAATTCAGCCGCGATTGGAATTCAGAACCGCGCAATTGCGCGCTGCGACGTTTGCGGCTCTTGAAACATCGGCCTTAGCTGTGCATATGCCGCATGTCGGCCCCGCCACAGGGCGCGTTGAAATTTCGTCCTGTCTGTGGCAAGGACCGCGCCGTTCCCGCAACCTAGTCCGGATAGAAATGTCGTTCCTGAACTCGCACAAGTTCCAGGATCGTCAGGAAGCCGCCGCCAAAGCCCGCAAGGCGATGGCCGAGAAATTCCTGTCGCGTCCTAAATATGACCCCAATGACCCCGCCGTTCTCGCTCGCGAGGCTGAGCGGCGCAGGATTTTGGAGGCGCGCATAGAGCGCGACAAAGAGCGCGCCAAGCGCAAGATCGAGCAGGAGGCCGCTGAAGCCGCCCGCAAGATCGCCGAGGAAGCCGCTCGCCTGGAGCATCTCAAGCTCGAAGAGGCCGCCCGCCAGGAGGCCGAAGCCGCTTCCCGCGCCGAGCAAGAGCGTCTGGAATTCGAGAAGAAGCTTGAGCGCGACGCCCGCTACGCCGCGCGCAAGGAGCGCAAGAAGAAGAAGCTCAGCGTCGCCGAGCGCTGGGGCCGCTGATCCGGCCAAAACTCCCCGAGGCCGCGATGCCTGATAAACCGCTCAAGGTGGGGCTCGCGGGCCTGGGTACAGTCGGCGGCGCGCTGGCGCGGCTCATGGCCGCACGGCGCGACGATTTCGTCGCCCGCACCGGGCGCTCGCCCGAGATCGTCGCCTTCAGCGCGCGCTCGGACGGCGATCGTGCTCTGCCGCTCGAAGGCGCGGTCTTCTTCGCCGACCCTGTCACTATGGCAGAAAAAGCCGATATCGACGTGTTCGTCGAACTCATCGGCGGCGCCGAGGGGCCGGCTTACGCGGCGGTGAAGGCGGCGCTGGCGCGGGGCGTGCCCGTCGTCACCGCCAACAAGGCGATGCTGGCAGCCCACGGGCTCGAACTCGCTGAGATGGCCGAACGGTCCGGCGTCAGCCTCGCTTATGAGGCGGCGGTCGGCGGCGGCGTGCCTGTCATCAAGACCTTGCGCGAGGCGCTGGCCGGCAACCGCATCCTGCGCGTCAGCGGCATCCTCAACGGCACCTGCAATTACATTCTGTCGCGCATGGAGACCGAGCGCCTCCCCTTCGACGTCTGCCTGAAGGAGGCGCAGCGCCTCGGCTACGCTGAGGCGGACCCGACCTTCGACGTCGGCGGCTTCGACACCGCGCATAAATTGTCGATCCTCGCCTCGCTCGCCTTCGGCGCGCGCATCGACGCCGGGGCGGTGACGGTGGAGGGCATCGAGACGATCACGCTCGCCGATCTCGCCGCCGCCGACGATCTCGGCTTTCGCATCAAATTGCTGGGCGTCGCGGCGCGCACCGATCACGGCGTCGAGCAGCGCGTGCATCCGACGATGATCGCCAAATCCTCGGCGCTGGCGCAGACGATGGGCGTGCTCAACGCGGTGACGATCGACGGCGACGCCGTCGGCGCCTTGACCCTCATCGGTCCCGGCGCGGGCGGGGCGGCCACGGCGTCGGCCGTCGCCGCCGATCTCGTAGATCTCGCGCGCGGCGCGGTCGCGCCGGCTTTCGGGCGCCCGGTCGGCGCGTTGGTCGAAGCCGAGCGCGCCTCGCTGCAACGCCACGAGGGCGGCTATTACGTGCGCCTGTCGGTGCTCGACAAGCCGGGCTCGCTCGCCGCCATCGCCCGCCGCATGGCCGATCGCGCGATCTCCATGGAATCGATCGTGCAGAAGCGCGCCGGCGGCGACGACGCGGCCTATGTCTCGGTGGCGCTGATAACCCACGCGACCACGGAGACGGCGATCCGCGAGGCGCTGGCGCTGACGTTGCAGGACGGCGTGGTGCGCGACAAGCCGCAACTGATCCGCATCGAGCGGGCTTAGGCGACCGCCTCGATCTGGCTCCAGGCGGCGTCCGGATATTCCGCGAACTCGACTAGCAGACCGTCGCGGAAGCGCAGGAAATCGATGAAATCGCACTGGTAGCGCCGCCCGGTCGCGCGCCAGCGCCCGACCGAGGTGCGATGCACCACGGCGCGATCGCCGTCGATGACGATCTCATGCAGCACGGTGACGATGTTCTCTAACGCCTTGGCGTATTTGTGCAAATGCGCCGCGACACGTTCGCGCCCGCGCAGCGGCGCCTTGAGGCCCGTCCAGGTGCCGTTGGCGGGAAAGTAGATGTCCGGCGCCAGACCGGAGATGAGGCCGTCCATGTCGCCAGATTGCCAACAGTCGAACAGCAGCCGGATGCGTCGCTCGATCTGCTCGCGGTCGACAATCGCGATTTGCTTCAGGGCGTTTTCACTCAGCACGGCGCCGCCTCGCTGCCCGTTTCCTCTCGGGATGAAGCTAAGGCGAGCGGCCGCCCCTGCGCAAGCCCCATTCTTTACCTGGGATTAAAAGTCCCAAAGGCGCTGACGAGGGCGATGGCCGTCAGGGCGAGCGCGATCTCGGCTAGCGCGCCGGCGGCGAGCGCGCGCGCGGCTGCGGGCTGGCGCGAAATCCTCGGCGCCAGCGCGTAACGGTTGACCAGAGCCAGCGCCACCATCGCGAAATACACCCCGATTTTCGCGGCCAGACAAAGCCGATACGGGGTGACGGGCGGCCAGGGCAACGCCTGCGTCGTCATGGCGACGTCGAGCGCGCCGCTGACGAACACCGCGACAACCGCGAAATGGCCGGCGCGGGAATAGCGCATCATCGCCGCCAGGGCGTCTCGTCGCTCGGGCGCGCGCAGGAAGCGGTTGAGGCAGAGGAGAAACGGCGCCAGGCCGCCGAGCCAGGCCGAGGCCGCCAGCAGATGGAGGGCGTGGTTGAGCCGGTGGGCGACGCCGAGCCCACCATCCTGCATCGCCGCATGGCCGACAAGGCCGAGGCTCGCCACGCAGAGCGCGCCCACCGCCGCCGGCGCCCGCCTGCGCTTGTCCGGCCGCACCGCCGTGATGGCAAGCAGCGCGAGAAGGGCCAGCCGCCCTTGCCAGACCCGGCCGAACGAGGTGTCGTTGAGCGCCGCCCCAAACGTGTCGAGGTCGAGATGGCCGCCCGCCATGTCGCGCGCGACGAAGGAAAGCCACGCCAGCGCGCTGGCCAGCGCCAGCCACGCCAGCGCCGGGACGAGCCGGCGCAACAGCGGATTGAGATCGGGCGCGAGCGAGGCTGGCGCGAGCGCGGCGGCAAAGAGGCTCGCGCCGAACAGCGCCATCGTCGCCGCGAAATGCAGAAATCGCGCGACGACGAGGGCGAGGTCCATGCGGCGCGGCTACATCTTCATCCCGTTCATCGCCGGGCCGGGCGAACCCACGGGCATGACGGGGAAATCGACCGTCGCCTTGCCCGCGTGCTGAAACGTCAGCGTCGCCTTGAAGGGCTGGCCTTGGACCATCGGATGGTTGAGCCGCATGAACATCAGGTGATAGCCGCTCGGCTTCAGCGTGACGGTCCCATGCGCGGGAATTTCCAACCCGCCGGTGATCTCGCGCATCTCCATGACGCCGTTTTTCATCGACATGTCGTGAACCTCGATGTGGGCGAAATCGACGACGATTCCGGTGAGGCGGTCGGCGGTTGCGCCGTCGTTCTCGATCGTCAGATAGCCGACGCCGACCGGTGCGCCCTTCGGCGTCGCCCGCGCCCAGGCGTCCTTGACGGTGAGGTCGCCGATCTTGACAGGCGCGGCGATGGCCGGCGCGACGACGAGCGCAAGCGCCAGAACGGCGGTCGGAAACAAGGCTTTCATGCGGGATCTCCTGCGGATTATTTCACGGTGAAATCGAAATGGCCTTGGGTGCGGTGGGTGTCGACCGACACCGCATGCCATGTGACGGTATAGTCGCCGGGCGCGAGCTTGCGGCCAATCTTGACCACCATCGCCGCATCGTCGCCCGGCGCCACGCGGGCGCGGCTGACGGGGACGGCGCCCTTCGGCCCCATGAGCGCGACGCCGGAAAATTTCGGCTCGATCCCTTCCGAGAAATGGATCGTGATTTGCGACGGCGCGGAGACCGCGCCGCCAACCGGAGGCGAAGCGCTCTTCAGCAGGGCGTGCGCGAGAGCGGGGGCGCAGGAGCAAACAGCGGCCAGCGCCGCCGCTAAAGCGGGGTGGATTCGAGATGACAAGGTTTTGGCCTTTCGAGACGTGAGGGAACGAGGATGTCGTTGCGATCAGGTCAGCGAAGGGGGGCCTCTGGCGAGCGCAAAGCCGCCGGGTCGCGGCGAGTTGGTCGGCGGCTGCGGCGCAAAACCGAGCTTGCCGGAGAGCGCGAACGCAGGCGCTGGCAAGGGGTCGGCCGTCGGCAGGTCGAGCGCGGCGGCGTTGGCGGCCAGCCGGCACAAAGGGCATTGGTCGTGGCAATCGCGAGGATGATGCTGCGGCCCTGCGGGATCGACCTGCGTGCAGATGACGATTCCGGGGCCGAGCAGGGCCTGGAGTTCGGCTGCGGCCGAATGCGAATCGCCACCATCGAACATTGGCGGCGCCGCGACGGCGAAGCTCTGCGCCAGCAGCGCGAAAGCGGCCAGCCAAAGGCCGAGGCGCGCCAACGCGCTGCGTCCCTTCATCCGTCTGTCGCCATTGCGGCGCAATCGCGTCCCTTTCCAAACTTTGGACACGGTTAGTCGATACCGGCCGACTGTCAACGCGCGAAAAAGCCGCGCTTGGCTCGATCTACTTTCCCGCCACTCCCGCAAAGGCCCGCCTTGTCCGCTTCGTCCGGGCCGACCACCCTGAGCCTCGCCTCGGCGGCCCCGCGCTTGCGTCGCGAGCGCATCCTGGCGATCGGATTGATGGCGATGGCGCTCGTCTGCTTCACCGCGCTCGACAGTTCCGCCAAATATCTGAGCCGGGAATTGCCGGCCGTCGAGATCGTCTGGGCGCGCTATATCGGCGCGGCGCTGGTGGCGGCGACGGCGACGCGGGTGTTCAGGCGGCCGCGGCTCTTGCGCTCGCGTCGGCCGCTGTTACAGGGCCTGCGCTCGCTGCTGCTGTTCGGCTCGACGGTCGGCAATTTCGTCGCGCTGCGAAAGTTGCAGCTTGCCGAGACCTCGACCATCGCCTTCCTGGCGCCGATGTTCGTGGCGCTGCTGGCGGGGCCGTTGCTGGGGGAATGGCCCGGCCGCGCTCGTCTGGCGGCGATCGCCGCTGGCTTTCTTGGCGTGTTGATCGCAACACGGCCGGGCGCGCACGCCTTTCAAGCGATCGTGCTGGTCGCCGTCGCCGGCGCCTTGTGCAACGCCGGCTATTTCCTGGCGACGCGCGGCGTGGCCAAATACGATTCCGGGCAGACGACGCTGCTGTGGACGCAAGTGGTCGGCGTCCTGGCGCTGACGCCGCTGCTGCCATGGTTCTGGACCGCGCCGATAGATGCGCGCGGCTGGATCGTCATGCTGGGCATGGGCGCCTTCGGTGTCGTCGGCCACGCGTTGCTCATTAAGGCGCACCGGCTCGCGCCCGCCTCGGTGCTGGCGCCCTTCGGCTACACCCAGCTTTTGTGGATGATCGCCTCCGGCTGGTTCATCTTCGGCGATTGGCCGCCGGCGACAACCTTCGTCGGCGCGGCGCTCGTGGTCGCCTGCGGGCTGTTCCTGCTGCTTTACGAGCGCCGGACCTCCGCCAAGGCGTGAAGCGGGCGCGCAAAGAAATCACTTGATAGAAATTATAGACTGCCTATGCTGAAGCCATCGCAGCCTCGGAGGCGGATGTGTTGCAGGCTTTCCATCCGCTATATTCGCTCTCGGGGCTGGTTGTCGGCCTCTTGGTCGGCTTCACCGGCGTCGGCGGCGGGGCGTTGATGACGCCTTTGCTGGTTTTGCTGTTCGGGATCCATCCCGCCACGGCGGTCGGCA
>JAJYDD010000162.1 GCA_021777795.1 Pseudomonadota bacterium
AGCGGCGAACCGCCGTCCGCCCGCCGCATCGAGGCCGAATTGCGAGCCGCCAGTTGCAAGAGCCCGACGAGATCGGCGCTGGTCCAGTCGCCGGCGATGTAGCCTTCCGCAAAGCCGATGTCGCCGCCCGTCGCCACGCGGCGCAGGGCGCGCCAGCGCCTGAGCGCGATCGCCGCATGGGGACCAGACGCGCGGCCTGGGATCGACACGACGTCGCCGCTTGGCAGCGTGACGTGCAGGCAGCCGAAGTCTAGCCCCGGGACAAGGCGGCGCAAGACGCGCGCGCCGAGCGACGCGCTCGACTTCTCGTCTATTGCTGCCTCGGCGACGCCGAAGGTGACATTCTCAAAATCGCTCATGGCGCGGCCTCTTGTCCCGCAGGCGCGTCGATGACGGTCGGGTTCCTATCGAGATACGAGGGTCGTTCCGCGCCGGTTCACCAATCGCCGCGACAAGGCGGGGAATGCGCCGCCAAGGGGACAAATTCGCGCGAAACAGCCGTGCCCAAGCGCGAGCGCGGCAGCGCCGCGCGGATGCGCGGAATCTTGAGCGAGCGACGCACGACCGTCATGGCGATAAGTGGGACCCCGATAAGTGGGACGGACGTGGGGCAAAAGCCATCCGACGCGGTAAATTCCGAGATGCCGGCTGTTGCGTTCTTGGGTAACGACTCTTAATCTCAAGCAAAGAGATAAGGCGGGGGGCGTTCGAACGTATTGGGGCCTTCAAGGCGGCGAAAGTATTGAATTGTATGATGTTGCCGCGCGATCCCCTTCAGTTCGTCGGCCGAAGTCGGCGCGCTGGGAACGCCCCGAAACCATCCAAAAGCAACATCGCTCAATGTCGCCGCGGTTTCCAGCTTCAAGACGCCGACGCGGCCGAGCGCCGCGCAAGGGTTGACATGCGTCTTTCGGAAATCCCGCTCAATGGCCGACACTCGGCGCCTTGCGCGCCCCCGCGCGCTCCTGGCGCCAGGATTGGAAGGCGAACAGCCCCAGCGCCGCCGCGATGAGCGCCAGCCCCACGAAGTAAAACGGATTGACGTAGAATTCGAGGACGGGGATCGCCGGGCTCAGCGCCGCCGAGACGAGCCCCGTCAACGCCGGCACCAGCAGAAAGAACATGGTGACATAGCCATTGTCATTGCCGGTCATCGTCAGCGCCACCTGATAGAGCACGCGCCCGAGCGAGGCGGCGACGATGGTGCCGAGCATCATCAAGAGGATCGCGGGCCATTCCGAGAGGCCGAGGCCGCCGCTCTGGCTCAACGCATAGGTCGTGAACGGGATCAGCACGGCGGCGGGCACCAGGAAATTGACCGCGACCGCCGCCGATTCCTCGTAATCGGCGAACCATTTGCCGATTAGCGTGCCGTTGAGCGCCGAGAGGATCGGAATGGGCAGAGCGAACACCCAGCTTCCCTCGAAAAAATTCGCCAGCAGGGCGGCGTGGTCGGGGTTGGCGCCGAGCTGGCTCCAGGCGACCGCCATCGCGCCCAGGAAAGCCGCGGCGAGGCAGCCGAAGAAGGTCGCCGGCGCAACCGGGATCGACACGCGCGAGACGATGCGCGCCACCATCGCCGCCCAGAACGGCGACAGGTTGAAGATCGCCGCGATGATAATGGGATGGGCGCCCGTGAGGCCGAGCTTGTAAAGCAGCAGCCCCGTCATCCCCAAAGCGAAGATCATGGCGAGCTTGCCGTACATGCGCGGATTGACGAGGATGGCGAGGAAGTCGCGGCGGCTCTGCGGCTTGAAATTGAGCAGCGGGATCGACAGCAGCAGCGAGACCTGCGTCACCAGCACGAAAGCCTCGAAGCCGAGGCGCCGGGCGGCCAGGAACGACAGCGGCTCCTGGGTCGAAAGCAGGAAGGCGGTTATCACGGCGTAGAGCGCGCCGAGACGATAGTTCTTTTCGGCCCTCGCCCTCATGCTTTCCCCTCAGCGCCCTTAGGCGGTTACGGGGACAATGTCCCGGCGGCGCCGAGAGGGGCGCTCACAATGGGGTGATAATCAGGCCGCCGCCGCGGCGCGCTTGCCCCAACGCTTGGCCCGCGCCGCGCGCCGGGCCTCGATCTCCTCGTCGGTGGGCGCGTTGGGATCGAGCGAGGCCAGGGCGTTCATCACCCGCTCCGGCGGGAAGGAGACTATGACCTCGGTGCCCTCGCGCACTTTCGATTTCAGCGTGAACTCGCCGCCGTGCAACTCGACGAGCCCGCGCACGATCGGCAGGCCGAGGCCAGTGCCCTCCTCGGCGTTCTTCTGCGCCATCGAGCCGCGCCCGAACGAGGACAACACGATCGGGATCTCCGCCTCCGGGATGCCGGGGCCGGTGTCGCTGATCGACAGATACTGCCCGCGATTGGCGCCCCCGGCGACCCTAATCGTCACCTTGCCGCCCTGCGGGGTGAATTTGATGGCGTTGGAGAGGATGTTGAGCGTGATCTGCCGCAGCGCCCGCTCGTCGGCCCAGATGCGCGGAAGATCCTCGTCGATGTCCTCGATGACCTCGATGGCCTTGGTCTTGGCGCGCAGCGCCAGCAGGTGGCGGCAATCCTCGACCACGCCCGGCAACGACACCGCCTCCTCCTTCAAATCGTAGCGCCCGGCCTCGACACGCGAGAGATCCAGGATCTCGTTGATGAGCATGAGGAGATGCTGGCCGCTTGAATGGATGTCGTTGGCGTATTCCTTGTAGGAGGGGCTGGCGTGCGGGCCGAACAGTTCCGCCTTCATCACCTCGGAAAAGCCGAGGATGGCGTTGAGCGGGGTGCGCAATTCGTGACTCATGGTCGCCAGGAAGCGGGATTTGGCGAGATTGGCGCTTTCGGCGCGCCGGCGCGCCTCGTCGGAATTGTACTTAGCCTGTTCGAGTTCGGCGATCAGCGCGTCCTTTTCCTCCTGGAAAGAAAGACCAGCCAGCGCGCTGCGCAAGAGGCGGTTGGCGAGCACGATGTAATAGAGCAGCACGCCGACGCATAGCGCCCCGAGCAGGGAGAAATCGACGAGCGAGCGCGCCCCGATCGACCACAGCGAAGCCAGCGCGATCGGCGCGAGGCCAGCGCCGACGGCGGCCGGAATCGCCGAGGCGGTCATCGCGATCATGCCGGCGATGAGGACCAGCAACACCAGCGCGAAGCCATGCGCGCTGGGGTCGGGCGAGGTCAGTAGCAGCATGAGGCCGCCGGCCCAGGCGGCGCCGTCGAAGAACTGAGTGGCGGAAAACAGCCAGCGGTAAAGCCGCGCCCTGGCCTCGGGATTGGCGAGGCGCAGATATTTGACGCCGAGCCAGTAGCGCAGCCCAATCATCGTCAGCGCAGTCGCCATCCAGGCCAGCGTCAGGTACAGCGGCGCCCAGACCTGCGCGGCGGCGCCCACGCCGAGAGTCAGCAACGCGGCGGCGGGCGCGGCGCTGCGCGCACTTTCGGCGAACAGCCGCACCATGCTGTCGAAGGGGCCGGCGGCGTCGCCAGTAGTGCTCGTCAGCGCGTGCCGCACGTGCTTGAGTTTGATGTTCATCTTGCGGCGGCGCGATGCGCGCTCGGGATCGCTGCGGCGCCCGCGCTCAATCATCTCCGCAGTCACATCCGACATGAGACGCCCAGATACACACGCATTACGCCACTCTCGACTTATGGGACGCACTCGTTAACGAGGCGCTGACGATATCGCTCGCATTTGAGGTTTTTCAACGGGAAAAAGGTTAACGCAAAAAGGCGCTTGCGAGGCGAAGCTGCGTCGTCGCCAGAACTATCGGCGCTTTGCGGGCGGCGCGCCAGCTCAAAATATTTTTGCCCGCCGCGCGATGACGCGGGCGCGAACGGAGGCTATGCGTTGCGGCCGTCGGCCCCGAGAGCCGGCGTCCAGGGAGAACCAAGATGCGGCTTTACGATTCGCCCTTCGCCCCGAACGCGCGCCGGGTGCGCATGTTCCTGGCCGAGAAGGGGCTAGACCTGCCGCGCGCCAACGTCGATCTGGCCAAGCTGGAACAGCGCAGCGACGATTACAACGCCGTCAACCCGTTCCAGGTCATCCCGGCGCTGGAACTGGACGACGGCTCGGTCATCACCGAATCGATCGCCATCTGCCGCTATCTGGAGGAACTGCATCCCGAGCCGGCCTTGTTCGGATCGACCGCGCGCGAGCGGGCCGAGGTGGAGATGTGGCAGCGGCTGGCCGAGTTCCAGCTTCTGTTCACCATCGCCCAGACCTTCCGTCACACCCACCCGGCGATGCGCGAGATGGAAAACCCGCAAGTTCCCGCCTGGGCCGAGGCGAGCCGCGCCAAGGCGATGACGGCGATGCGGCGCTTCGACGCGGCGCTGGCGTCGCGGCGTTATCTGGCGGGGGAGAATTTCAGCGTCGCCGACATCACCGGGCTGATCGCGCTGGATTTCACCAAACCGGCGCGGATTGTGATTCCCGAGGAGTTGGGGAATTTGCGGCGCTGGCGCGAAGATGTCGCGGGCCGGGCCAGCGCGAAGGCGTGAGCTTGGGAGGCGGATTGGCCGTGAGTCACCCCCTAAAACAGCGCCAGCCCCGCCGCTGACGGCCTTGTCGTGCGATACTGGCTGCGCGCCGCGACGTCCGAGCTTATCACCGCGATCCCCAGCGACACCGTCCACAGCATGTCGCCGAAATTGAGCAGCAGCGTCCCCAGCGTCAGGTTGCAGGCGAGGGCTGCGGCGAGATAGGGGGCCAGACGCGGCGGGGCGTCGCCGATGCGCCGGAAGCCGAACCCGATCATCGCCGCCGCCAGCCCCGCGCCGACCACGCCCAGTTCGTACCAGACCGCGAACAATTCGCCGCTCGGCGTCACGCTGGGGAAGAAGCCTATCTGGACGGCCCGCACTAGCGCCTCGAAACCGTGGCCGGTGATGAGCAGCAGCTTTTCGTGAATGATGACCGCCTGGGCGCGCGCCAGTTCCGTGAACGGCGGCCCCAGCACGGAGAGACCGGAGTTCATCACCGCGCGCCCCAATTCGGCGACCAGGATCGTCGCCAGCGGCCCCAGCGCCATCAGCACGGCCGCGCCCCAGGCGAAATCCTGCGTCGTGCGCCGCAGATCCGAAACGGCGAAGGAGAGCGTGGCGAAGCCGACCAGCATCGCGATCATCAGCGCGGTCGAGCCCATCGCATAGACATAGACGAAAGCGGCGAGCAACAGCAGCCGGCCCCAGCCGTTGCGGCCGCGCGCCGCCAGCCCCCCCATCGCTGGAAACAGCGTCGTCACCAGCACGATCGCGCCGTCGAAAATACGCGGGGGCGGCGTCTCGATCCCGTGCCGATCGGCGACGAAGGCGGCGAACATCGCGATCATGCCGAGGACGAGGCCGATGGGGAACAGGTAGACGTCGGTGGCGCGCGCGTGGCCGCGCGTCATCGTCAGCACCAGGAACAGCGAGGCCAGCCAAAGCGCCATCTTGAGCAGATGCTGGCCGGCCGGGATCAGGAACGGCGTCCACAGCACCGAAACGCCCGCCCAGGCGATCATCGCCAGGCCCAATGCGACGACCGGCTGCCTCAACGCGCCGCGCATGCGGTCCAAGACGCCGGCGGGCGGGTCGATCAGCGCCGCCAGCACGAAGGAGGCGACGGCGACGGGATAAAGCACGAAAATCGCCAGCTCGTGCAGCACCACCCCTGCCGGCGCGCCGAGGGCGAGCAGCACATAGCCGAATCGCGACAGGAACTGCGCGGCGTCGGCGGCTTCGTCATTGCGCGCTTGATTGGGAACCCAAGTCACTATTTGCAACCCAAGTCGCTAGATTTGGAGCCCAAGTCCGAGGATTTGGAGCCCAAGTCTTGATTTGAAACCAAAAAGCATGAATTTGAACCCAAGTCCTGACTTCAAAATGCAAGTCCTGATTTCAGAACCCGAGGCTTGATTTTGAACCCAACTCATGGGCGTAACGCTCTTAGTCCGGTTTTATAGCGTGGCTTCCGGGTTCGCGCTGTGGGCTTCCGGCAACACCGGCGCGCCAAATCGGCGCGCTGCGATCCGCGCAAGCGTAAAGGGGCCATGACAAAAGAAGGAACGACAAGCGCCGCCCACCTTCTGCCCCGCGTGCGCGCCGAATTGCGCCTCGCCTTCGCCCGCGCCGGCGCCCGCAGCGAGGCCGCGCGCGCCTTCGAGACCGGCGGCTGGCGCTGGCGTTTCCCCCGCGCGGGCGCGCGCGCCGAGGCGGTGGCGGTCAACACGGGCGGCGGCATGGCGGGCGGCGACAAGGTGGAAATCAGCGTCTCGGCGGGGCGGGGCGCGTCGGCCCTGGTCACCAGCCAATCGCAGGAGAAGATCTATAAAGCCGATGGCTTGCCGTGCGAGGTTCGCACGCGGCTTGAAGTCGCCGAGGGCGCGCGGCTGATCTGGGCGCCGCAGGAGACCCTGCTGTTCGAAGGCGCGCGGCTCGAACGCCGTCTGGAGGCCGATGTCGACTCCACGGGGACGCTGACGATTTTCGAGGCCGTCGCCTTCGGCCGGCTCGCGCATGGCGAGATCAGCGTCGCAGCGACGCTTTGCGACCGCTGGCGTCTGCGGCGCGGCGGCAAGCTGGCGTTCGCCGAGGCGCTGCGCATCGAGGACGCCGGCGCGACGCTGGACCGTCCGGCCATCGGCGGCGGCGCGCGGGCGGCGGCGACGCTGGTTCGCATCGGCCCCGACGCTGGCGAGAAACTCGATCCGCTGCGCGAAGCCTTCGCCGCGCTCGAAGCGGCCGGCGGCTTCGAGGCCGGCGCCACCCTCGTCGATGGCGTGTTGGTCGCCCGCGCGGTCAGCCCGTCGCCGCAGCGGCTGCGCGAGGGGCTGATCGCCGCCTGGGGCGCGCTGGAAGGGCAGGACGCGCCGAGGGTCTGGTATTGAAATTCGCGGCGATCGCGGCTGTCCTGGCGCTGGCCCTGGCGCAGGCGCTCGTCATCGGCCGCGTCGAGCTGACGTTCGACGAGGCCTATTACGCCTTGTGGGCCCGCTGGCCGCAGGCGGGCTATCTCGATCACCCGCCGCTGGTCGCCTGGACCATCGCGGCCTCGCAGGCGCTGTTCGGGCGCGGCGAGTTCGGCGTGCGGGCGCTGTTTTGGGCGATGGGCGCGAGCCTGCCGGCGCTGACGGCCTGGATCGGCTGGCGGCTGTTTGAGGACGAGACCACGGCCGCCGCCGCCGCGCTGATTTTCGTCGGCGCGCCGCTGGCGGCGGGCGCGCCGCTGGCGACGCCGGACACGCCGCTGGTGTTCTTCTGGACGCTGGCGCTCGCCGGCCTCGCCGAAGTCTGGCGCGGTCGCGAAGGCGGCTGGTGGCTGGTCGGGCTGGCGGCGGGCGCGGCGGGGCTGGCCAAGATGACGGCCGGCTTTCTGGGGCTGGGCGTCGTTTTGGCGCTGGCGGCGACGCCCTCGCTCAGGGGCCAATGGCGACGGCCGGGGCCGTGGATCGCGGCGGCCCTGGCGCTGGCCGTGCTGTCGCCGTTCCTGGCCTGGAACGCCACGCACGGCCTGGCCACCTTCCTCAAGCAGGGCGGGCGTTTGCAGGCCCGCGCCTTCGCGCCGCATTATCTGGCCGAGTTCTTGGGCGCCCAAATCCTGCTGTTCAACCCGCTGACAGCGGCGGCGGCGTCCTACGGCGCGTGGCGGCTGCGCGCGAACCCGTCCGAGCCGGTGCGGCTGCTGCTGGCGAGCCTTGCCCCGGCGCTGGCCTATTTCGCGTTGCACGCCTTGCACGATCGCGTGCAGGGCAATTGGCCGGCGCCGCTTTATCCCGCGCTGGCGCTGCTGGCGGCGCGGGCGACGCGGCAAATGCGATGGGTAGCCCCTATGGCGGCGGCGCTGGGGCTGGCGCTCGTCGCCGCCGCTTATTGGCATTTGGCGACGGCTCGGCCGACGTTCGGGCCTTCCGATCCGTTCCTGCGCATCGGCGGCTGGCGCGGACTGTCGGGGCAGGTTTTCGCCGCCGCCGAGGCGCGCCATGCCGGCTTCGTGCTGGCGCAGGGCTACGCCGCGACCTCGCTGCTGACGTTCTATGGCCCGCCGTCGCCGCCGGTGGCGGAGTTCGGCGAGCCGGAGCGCTGGACCTTCCGGCCGCCCGTCGCGCTGGCCGGTCAGGGCGTGGCTTTCGGGCCGCCGGGATTTGGCGCGGCGCTCGCGCGGCTTTACCCAGAGGTCAAGCCGTTGCGAACGCTGCGTCGGCGCGTCGGCGGCGTGGAGTTGGAGCCCTATGTGCTGTTCACGGTAAGGGGGAATTGATGCGGCGCCTTCTCATCGCCAATCGCGCCGACGCGGCCTTGCGCGTCGCGCGCGCCGCCGCCGATCGCGGCCTCGATTTCGTCCTCGTCCACGCCGAGGATGATCGCGGCGCCTGGACCCGCAGCGGCCCGGCCCGCGCCCTGAAAGGCCACGGCCCCGCCGCCTATCACGACGCCGCGCAACTCATCGAGGCCGCCCGCGCGACGGGTTGCGACGCGCTGCACCCGGGCTGGGGTTTCCTCAGCGAGCGCGCCGATTTCGCGGCAAGTTGC
>JAJYDD010000163.1 GCA_021777795.1 Pseudomonadota bacterium
CAACTGGCGCTGGCGATCCTCGTCATCGCGGGGCTGCAAATGCTGCTCTATCGCACCAAGATCGGCCGCGCGTTCCGCGCCGTCAGCGACGATCCGCGCATGGCGCAACTGATGGGGCTCGACAATCGCCATGTGTTCGGGCTGGCGATGGCGTTATCGCTGGCCATCGTCGGGCTCGCCGGGGTGCTGCTCGCCATCCAGGCCAATTTCGATCCCGCCAGCGGGCCGACGCGGCTCATCTTCGGCTTCGAGGCGGTCATCATCGGCGGGCTGTCGAGCTTTTGGGGCACGCTGGCGGGCGGCATCATCCTCGGCGTGGTGCAGAGCGTGGCGTCCACAATCGATCCCGGCTTGCAGGTGCTGGCCGGTCACGTCGCCTTCCTCATCGTGCTGGCGATCAGGCCGCACGGCCTGTTCGGGAGGCCGGCCTGATGGGCTATGTCGTCTCGCGTTCGTCGCGCACGACGCTCGCCGCCAGCCTCGTCGCCGTCGTCGCGCTCGCGTCGCTCGCCAGCGCGCCGCTGTGGGCGACGAGCGATCAACTGCGCCAGTTGGTTGAGATTTTCCTTTATGTCGCGCTCGCCTGCCTGTGGAACTTCCTGGCCGGCTATGCGGGCCTCGTCTCGGTCGGCCAGCAGGCCTATGTCGGGCTCGGCGGCTATGCGCTGTTCGCGCTGGCGGCGAAGGCGGGCGTGCCGCCGCTCTACAGCGTCCCGCTCATCGGCCTCGGCGCGGCGGTTCTGTCCGTGCCGATCGCGCTGCTGCTGTTCCGGCTGCGCGGGGCCTATTTCGCCATCACCTCCTGGGTGGTGGCGGAGGTGTACCGGCTGACGGCCAATCTCATCGTGCCGCTCGGCGGCGGTTCCGGCATGAGCCTGCCGGTGGCGGCGGCCAAGACGTTGGGGCGCACACCGCACGCGCGCTTCGTGGCGATCTACGATGCGTCGCTGGTGCTGCTCGTGCTGACGCTGGCGCTGATCTTCGGCGCTTTGCGCTCTCGGCTCGGCCTGGCGCTCACCGCCATTCGCGACAACGAACTGGCGGCGCGCGCCAACGGCGTCAACGTCGATCGCACGAAGCTCATCGTCTATGTCGCAGCGGCCGCGGGCACGGCGATGATCGGGGCGGTGATCTTCCTGCAAAAGCTACGCATTTCGCCCGACAGCGGCTTCAGCGTCAACGATTGGACGGCGCTGGTCATTTTCATGGTGGTGATCGGCGGCATCGGCACGTTCGAGGGGCCGATCCTCGGGGCGCTGATCTATTTCGCGCTGCGCGATGCGCTGTCGCAACTGGGGCCGTATTATCTGATGATCCTGGGCGCGGTGGCGATCGCGGTGATGCTCATCGAGCCGCGCGGCCTGTGGGGGGCGCTGCGCGCCCGCACCGGCCTGCAATTCCTGCCGCTGAGCTTTATCGTCGGCAAGGGCGGGTAGGGCGACGCTGAACGCACCGCGTCGCAACAAAACTGGTCTTCGTTTGTATGGAGTCCGGCCGTTTTCAATCCGTGAGCGAGCTTTCATCCGAACCGCGTGGATGGCCGGGACAAGCCCGGCCATGACGGAGGCCGCAGCTCGCGATTCTCCGGATCTCACAAATACTCGTCGTCGCCCGCTATTCCCGAGAACACCTTGCGCAACTGGCGGAAGCGGCGCACGCCGTAGAGCAGGGCGTCCTCGCCGGCCATATGTCGCGTCGCGACGACGTCGCCGAACAGCACGGAATGGGTGGAGTGATCGGAGAGCGAGGCGAGCCGGCAATCGAAGCAGGCGGCGGCGTCGACGAGCGCGGGCGCGCCGGTTTCAAGCTCCGTCCATTCGCCGACCGCGAATTTGTCGGCGACGCCGGCCATGCCGGCGAATGCGAGCGCCACCTGGTCCTGACGCTCGGTCAGCACGTTGACGCAGAATCGGCCGGCGCGCAGAATCTTGTCGTGGCTTTGGCCGGATTTGTTGACGCAGACCAGCAGCCGCGCCGGCGTCGCCGAAACCGAGGCGACGGCAGTAGCGGTGAGCCCGAAACGCTCGCCCTCCCAAGCCGTCGTTATGACGCAGACCGACGACACATGTTGGGCGATCGCCGCGATGTAATCGGCGGCGGAGACCGGCGGCAGGTCGGCGAGATCGGCGCTCATGGGCGAAGACTAGATCACGCCGGTTCCGGGGTCGAGGCCGAGCAGCACGCGACCGTAGATTTCGGCGCCCGCCTCCTCAAGCAACAGCCCGTGCATGGTGGTCGCCTGGAGGTTGCGGAAATTGAGCTGGATGGCGCTTTTCAGCGACAGGCCGGCGGCGCCGCCCATCGTCAGCAGCTTTTGCACCGCGTCGCGGCAGAGCCTTGGCACGGTCGTTATGTCCATGCGGATGCGGGCGCGCAACGGCATCGGCATTTTCTCGCCCCGGCGCGCCCAGTGATCGACGTCGTCGGCGGCGCGGTAGAAGATGAGTTCCGCCGCCTCGATCATCGAGGCCGCCTCGCCGAGCGCGATCTGCAGCGCCGACCATTCGTGCGAGATATGCGCGGTGTACATCACGCGCTTGCCGGGCACGACGCGCAGGAACTCCTCCAGCGCGCGCCGCGCGCCGCCGAGCGCCGAGGTGGCGATGAACATTTCGAGCGCAGGGCCGGCTTGGGC
Organism: Pseudomonadota bacterium; assembly: GCA_021777795.1. Lineage (GTDB taxonomy): Bacteria > Pseudomonadota > Alphaproteobacteria > Rhizobiales > Beijerinckiaceae > Roseiarcus. Next base: position 2,636 of record JAJYDD010000163.1, read on the forward strand.
TTTGTGGACGCTGGGCGCCTCGGGGCGGGCGAAAGTCGCGGTCTGGTTTTCGAGCAGCGCCGGCAGCGAGATGTAGCGATGCGCGGGGACGATGGCGTCCTTGACGCGCACGGAATTGGAGCCGGTGCCGGCGAGGCCCGCGACATGCCAATCGTCGATGCGCTCGAAATCGGGCTCGGGCACGGCGAAATCGCCCTCGTCGAGTTTGGCGCCGGCCTCGTCGAACACTTCCGCGCCGAGCAGCATCCAATGGGCGGCCGAATTGCCGGAGGCGAAGGGCCAGAAGCCGTTGAGCAGATAAGTCCCGTCCGCGCGCTTGATCGCTCTGCCGCGCGGCCCGATGACGGCGGCGACGCAGGCGACGTCCCCGGTGGTGTAGATTTCCTCCTGGGCGCGCGGGTCCATGTGGCCGATGAGGAAATCATGGGCGTGGTAGACGCCGAGCACCCAGGCCGTCGCCATGCAGCCCTTGGCGACGGTGGAGACCGCATCGACATGGGCGCGCATGGAAAGCTGCGAGCCGCCCCATTTTTTTGCGCGGAAAATGCCGAGAAGGCCGCTGTCGGCGAGCAGCTTGATATTTTCGGGCGGAACCCGGCGGTCTCTCTCGGTCTGCAATTCGCGGGCGGCCAGTTGCGGAATCAGGCTTTCCGCGACGGCTTTCACGTCACCCTCGGCGAGATGGGCGCTCATCGATGTTCCTCCCTTGCGGCGCCGGCGGTTCGCCCGGCTGCACTAAATTGAACATCATTCAATTTCGAGCGTGTGTCAATAACGAGCGCGGGACGGCGGGCGATTCATTTTCGAATCCTGTTCGATCTTGACGAGGGAGAGGCGAGCGCGCATCCCTGCGGACTGAGCCGGGGAAATTGGAATTGCCAAAATCAGCGGGAAAAGGCCGCGTCGCGCTTCGCCAGGAGCGCAACCGCGAGGCTTTGGTGCAGGCGGGCCTCAGCGTGATGTCCGAAAAGGGCATCGACGCGGCGACGATGCAGGAGATCGCCGAGCGCGCCGACGTCGGCGCCGGCACGGTCTATTCCTATTTCAAGTCGAAGGACGAACTTGCGGTTTCCGTCATCGAGCGGGTGATGCACGATCTGGCGCTGCGCATCGCCGAGGCAACGGAGGCGTTCGCCGATGCCGCGCAGGTCTATGCTTACGGCGTACGCACGGTGATCGAGGCGGCGACCGGCGATCTGCGCTGGCGCCAATTGCTCAACCGCCCCGAAGTGATCGCCGAGGCGATGTACCGCTGTCACGGCCCGTTCGCGATCCGCGATCTGGAAAAGGCGGCGCGGGCGGGGCGGTTCACCTTCTCCGACGCGCGGCTGACCTTCAAGCTCGCCTGTTACGCCATCGTCGGGGTCAGCCTCGCCATCGCGCAGCAGGAGATGGCGGCGGATGTGATCGAGCCGGCGGTGGTGCGGCTTCTGTGCATGGCGGGTCTTTCGGAAGGCGACGCCCGGGAACTCGCCCGCCGCCCGCGACCGCCGCTCGCGCCGGAAGCGCGGCCTATCGCGCTTGACGGTCCGCAGGCTGGCCATTAGGGGCAAGGTCGAGGGCGCAAACCCCGCCGACGATGCGGGGCGCGGCCTTCACGGGGGCTTCCTGACGGGGCGAACGTCCCGGGGGGCGATGCGCCGGTTTTCGTGGCGCAATCGGCGTAAGGCCGCCCGGCGGACGTTCGCGCGATGAGCGGCGCGCTGCGCCGGGATGGGGCCACTTCGATGTCAGACGGCAAAACCGAAGCGCAGCGTCTGCAAATGATTAACGCGCAATTGCGCACCAGCGACGTCAACGACCTCGAATTGCTAGCGGCCTTCGCCGCCGTCCCGCGCGAGCGCTTCGTGGCCGCCGCGCATCGTCAAATGGCCTATGCCGATGGCGAGGTGCTGTCCTGCGGGCCGGCCGGACGCAAGCTTCTGAGCCCGCGCACGCTGGGGCTGATGCTAAAGGCCGCCGCGCCGGTCAAGGGCGAGCGGGCGCTCACCGTCGGCGCCGGCGCCGGCTATTGTGCGGCGCTGCTGGCCGCGCTCGGGCTCGAAGTCGTGGCGTTGGAGACGGATTCCAGCGCCGCGCGGGCGGCCGGGCTGGCCGGCGTAGCCAGCGTCGAGGGTCCGCTAACGGAACCGCCGGCCGGCAAGGGGCCGTTCGACGTCATCATCCTCAATGGCGCCTTCGAGGCGGCGCCGGATCGGCTGGTGGCGGCCTTGAGCCCGACGGGACGGCTCGTCGGCGTCAGCGCGATGTCGGGCGCCAAGCGGATTGTCATTTTCGAGCGTTCGGGCGGCGGGGTGAGCGAGCGCTCGCTCTATGACGCGGCCGGCGACGTGCTCCCGGGCTTCGCGCGCGCGCCGGCTTTCACGTTCTAAGCCGGTCTTTCGCGTTTCGTTTTTTTATCGCGTCTTGAAACCGCCGCTTGGCGCCCAGGGTGTCACAAGTTTGCGACATGGCCGGGAATATCGTGGCGATTGCGCGGTGGCGCGCTGCGATGCGGTAGCATCGAGGCGCAGTTCGGCCTAACATTGGCCGCAACTGATCCGGGCGAATCGCGAGAATTGACCGGGGGCAAGGCTTGGTGAAGACGGGCATGGGTGACCAGAAGAGCGGTTCGGCGCGCAAAGCCGCCGCAGCTTGCGGGACGGCCTTGATCGTTTGGGCGATCGCGTCGGGCGCGCAGGCGGAGACCATTGGCGGGGCCCTTATCAAGGCCTATCTCAGCAATCCCGATATCAACACCCAGCGCGCCGCGGTCCGTGCGGCGGACGAGGGCATGCCGGCCGCCAACGCCGGCTATCTGCCGACCGTCAAGGCCAACGCCAATGCGGGCGTCAGCAGCACGCAGGGCGTGCCCCAATCTTTTGGCGGCGGCGCGAATGGCGATCTGACGACGTTGCCGCGTGGTTACGGCGTCACGGTGCAGGAGAATATCTTCAACGGCGAGAAGACGTTCAACTCCGTGCGCAAGGCCGAGTCGACCGTGTTCGGCCAGCGCGAACAACTTCGCTACACCGAGCAGACCACGCTGTTGAGCGCGCTGACGTATTACATGGACGTAATGCAAAATACGGCGGTGCTGGATCTCAACAACAGCAACGTCGAGGTTCTGAAAGAGCAGTTGCGCCAGACCAAGGATCGCTTCAACGTCGGCGAAGTGACGCGCACCGACGTCGCCCAGGCCGAGGCGTCGCTCGCCGACGCCCAGGCCAATTACGCGACGGCGCGCTCGACGCTGGAAACATCGATCGCGAACTATCGCCAGGTGATCGGCGACCAGCCGCGGCGTCTCGCGCCGGTGACGCCGTTGGCGAGGCTTATTCCTCGTTCGCTCCCGCTGGCGATTTCGATCTCTCAGGTCGAGCATCCCGCCATTACGGCGTCCATGCATGGAATCGACGTGGCGCTGCTCAACGTCAAGATCAACGAAGCCGCGCTGTACCCGACGGTGAACTTGCAGGCTTCGCTCAACAAGACCTTCGATCCTCCCGGCTTTCCGGGCGGCCTGCATGAGTTGACGGGTGAGATCATCGGGCAGGTCGATATCCCGATCTACGACGGCGGCGCGAGCTTCGCCTCGATCCGGCAGGCCAAGGAGCAGGTGAGCCAGCAGGAGATGTCGACCGATTCGCAGCGCGAGAAAGTGCGCGCCGGCGTGGTCGCCGCCTGGGGAGCGAACCAGATTTCCGTGAGCGTCGTCAGGGCGCGCAAGGCTCAGGTGCAGGCGGCCGAGGTGGCGCTCGCCGGCGTGCGCGAGGAGGCGAAAGTCGGCCAGCGCACCACGCTCGACGTGCTCAACGCCCAGCAGACGCTGTTGCAGGCGCGGGTGGCGCTGGTGCAAGCCCAGCACGATCAGGTGGTCAATTCCTACACGCTGCTTTCGGCTATCGGCCGCCTCTCGGTGAGAGGCCTCGGGCTCAGCGTCGCCGAATACGATCCGAGCGTGCATTTCAACCAGGTGAAGACCAAGCAGTTCGGCGTTCGCACGCCGGACGGGCGCTGAGTTCGCTTTGCCGGTTGCGCCGGGCCGCCGCTTGAGCGACCTTCGGCGGCAGGGCGCTCGCTGATTCGGTTTTCATGCGCTGCGGGCGCCGCCTCAAATTTGGGGCGGCATGGAGGGTCGTATGAGCGTGGCCGTGTCGAGCAACGAGACCTCCGAGGCCGAGGCGCTGCTGCGGGCGCAGCGCGCGCACGAGCCTTCGATGGAAGAAATCCTGGCCTCGATCCGCGCCATCATCGCCGACGATCGCGAGCCCGCGCCGCCGCAAAAGCCCGGCCCGCAGATCGTCTATTCCAACGAAGGGCCGCCGCGCGCCGCCCCGCCTCCGGTCCCGGCGCCGCCCGCTGCGCCGACCGTGGTATGGTCGCGCGACGCCGAGCCTGCGCCAGCGCCGGCCGAACCGCCCGCTGACGAGCCGCTGCTCTCCGAGGAATCGGAGGACGCCATCGCGGCCTCGTTCCAATCGCTGTCCGAGAGTCTTACGGCGCATGGCCTGTCGGTCGCCGAGGGCATGGCGCGCGAGATGCTGAAGCCGATGCTGAGGGACTGGCTCGACCAGAACTTGCCGGCGATGGTCGAGCGGCTGGTGCGCGACGAAATCCAGCGCGTCGTGCGCGGCCGCCGCTGAGGCGGTTTCAGGCCAGAAACTTCGTCATATAAACGGCGACGCCGCCATTGAGCGGCGCCTCGCGCTCCTCCTCGAAGCCGAGGCGCGCATAGAAGCGGATATTGGCGGCGAAACGGGCGTTGGTGTAGAGCCGCAGGCCCACGCGACCCTCCTCGTGCGCGATCCGCTCGGCGAACCGCAGCAATTCCTCGCCCAACCCCTGGCGCTGGGCGCTGGGATCGACGGCGACATTCACCACCAGCAGAAAATCGCCATCCGTCGTGGTCTCGATGAGGCCGACGAGTTGGCCATCGCGTTCGATGACGTCGAAGCGATGGCGCGCGAGCGCCTCGGCGTCATCGACCTTCATCGGCAGCAGGTCGCGGCCGATGACACCGACCCATTTCGCATAGGCCCGCCGCGTCAGTTCCGCGATGGCGGCGTCGTCGGCGGCCTGCGCCCGTCGCATCATCCCTCGAACTTGTTGTTCTTGGGGAAGCCTTTCGGCGGCAGGCGGCCGGCCTCGGCGCGGTTGCCGATATAATCCTTCAATTCCGGCAGGGCGACGTTGAAGCTGCGTCCGGCGGAATCGCGCCAGCTCATGCCGTCCTTCAGCGCGAAAACCCGCGCGTCCGAGAGCCCGCCGTCCTTGTAGCGTTGCAGCCTGACGCCCTTGCCGCGCGCCATCTCGGGGATTTGGCCGAGCGGGAACGCCAGCAGCTTGCGGTTTTCGCCGATGACGGCGACATGATCGCCGTTGGCGGGCGTGGCGATGCAGGCGAGCGCCGGCGCCTCGACGCCGAGCACGGCGCGACCCTTGCGCGTGGCGGAAACCAGATCGTCCTGCGCGGCGACGAAGCCGCGCCCGTCATTGGCCGCGATCAGCATTTTTTCGCCTGGCGCATAAGGCCAGACGGCGACGATGGAAGCCTGCTCGTCGATGTCGGCCATCAGCCGGATCGGCTCGCCGAGCGAGCGGCCTCCCGGCAGTTTCGAGGCGTCGAGCGTGAAAACCTTGCCGTCGCTCGCCAGAACCAGAATCTTCGAGGTCGTCTCGGCGAAGAACGAGGTCTGGAGGCTGTCGTCGCCCTTGAAGGTCGCCCCCGAGACATCGGCGACATGGCCCTTCATCGCCCGGATCCAGCCCTTGCGCGACAGCAGCACCGTGATCGGCTCGCGCTCGATAAAGCTCTCGGCGAGATCGACCTCGACATCGGGCGGCGCCTCGAAGCGAGTGCGGCGCTTGCCG
>JAJYDD010000164.1:0-7472 GCA_021777795.1 Pseudomonadota bacterium
AGTGCAGAGCGACAATTACGGTGGCCGCTTATCGACAATTAAACTGGCCAAATTGGGCGAGCGTCGAGTAGCGAGGAGAAAGCTACGCGCCTAATTGTCGTTTGGCAATAGGGTGACGTGGCGACAACAGGGGAATCGCATTTGAGATTTTGCGTGTTGGGCGGCTGAATTTTGTGTTTTGCTTGAGATGGATTCTACCGGGTCGCGGACGGAACGCGGCGCGGGAGAATGGGCTTGGAACAGTTTATCGAATTCTGGGAAGGGTTGGAAGATCCGCGTCATGGAAACGCTGGGCTTCATGATTTTCATGAGATTTTGGCGATAGCGATGTGTGCGGTTCTTTGCGGCGCGCAGGGTTCGGTGGACATGGGGCTGTTCGCCAAATCCAAGGAGCCGTTTTTGCGCGGGTTTCTCAAACTCGAGAACGGCGTGCCCAGCCACGACACGTTCAGCCGGCTTTTTCGCATGCTCGATCCCGAGCAGTTCCGGGCGGCTTTTCAACGGTTCATGTCGAGCTTTTCCTCGTCTTGCGAGGGGATCGTGGCGATTGACGGCAAGGTTCTGCGTCGCTCGTTCGACAAGGCGAGCGGCAAGTCGCCGTTGCACATGGTCTCGGCCTGGGGTTGCGAGCAGCGCCTTGTGTTGGCGCAGATCGCCACGGACGCCAAGTCCAACGAGATCACCGCCATCCCGAAACTGCTGGAGATGTTGAAGCTGAAGGGCGCCATCGTGACCGCCGACGCCCTCAATTGCCAACGCGCCATCGCCGAGCAAATCATCGAACAGGGCGGCGACTACGCTCTGGCCCTGAAGGGCAATCAGGGCACGCTTCACCGCGATGTCGAAATGTATCTGGACGATCCGGCCAGCAAGACGGCCCGATCCGAGCCGTGGGTCGAGGCCGACCATGGCCGCATCGAGACCCGCACGGCAACGGTCTCGAGCGATATCGCATGGCTGATCGAAGCGCATCGGTGGCCGGGCCTGACCGCCGTCGGCAAGGTCGAGCGCACAAGGGAAATCGAGGGGAAAGCAACGTTTGAGACCGCCTATTACCTGCTCAGCGCCCCCCTGACGCCCGAACGTCTCAATGAGGTCGCGCGCTCGCACTGGGGCGTTGAAAATCGACTGCACTGGCGGCTCGATGTCGTCATGAACGAGGACCAAGACCGAAGCCGTTTGGGAAACGGCCCTCACAATCTCGCCGTCCTGCGGCACATGGCGATAAACGTCATGCAGAAAGACACCGAAAAAGGATCGTTGCGCGGCAAAATCAAGCGCGCCGGTTGGGACGAAGCCTACCTCGCACGCCTAATGGCCCTATTTTGAAATGCGATTGCCCTGGTCGCGCCGGGCCTCGGGATTGAAAAAACCCAACGGATAGGTTATCTTGGTCGTCATCCATCGCGCTCATGGCTACAGATTCGTGATCTACACGCTCGACCACGAACCGGCGCATGTGCACATCACCGGACCTGGGCAGGCGAAGATCAATCTGCTGGGGCCGGGAGGCGTGCCAGAGCTCGTTTCGAGCATTGGGATCAAGCGCGCGGACATGCGACGACTCTTCGCCGAAGTTGTCGAGCGACGGGATGAATTCTTGCAGGCTTGGGAGCGCATCCATGGTTGAATTGACCGACGCGGAATTGAAACGCGCCGAAGCGCGTGGCCGCGAGATGTCGAAAGCCGAACCGCGCGCCATAAAGGCGGCTTACGACGCGGATGCAGGCCGTATTGTCGTCGAACTCGATAACGGCTGCGCCTACGCGTTTCCGACGGAGCGGGTTCAGGAACTCCGGGGCGCAGGGGCCGCCGATCTTGCCGAAGTGAAAGTGGACGGAGCGGGCTTCAACCTGCACTGGGCAAGGCTCAACGTCGATCTCTATGTTCCGGCGCTCGTGTCCGGAAAATTCGGCACGCGCGCCTTCATGGCGGAAGAACTCGCAAGGATCGCTGGAAGGACGAAGTCGCCAACCAAAGCGGCGGCGGCGCGCGCCAACGGCGCCAAGGGCGGGCGGCCGCGCAAGACCGCCGCAGTTTGAACGGACGCACGCCCGTTCACGAAAACGAAGCGGACGGTATGTCGCGCCGTCATACGGCCAGCCGGGCGGCTTTGCCCTGGCGGCGTTCGGCGTCGTTGTAGTAGCTCGCGGCCTGCTGGACCGAGCGATGCTGCGACTGCTGCATCGCTTCGGGCAGCGGCACGCCGGCGCGTGCTGCCTCGGTCAAATAGCCAGAGCGCAATCCGTGCGCCGAGAAATTCTGCGCATCGAGGCCCGCCATCGCGCAGCGCTTCTTGAGAATGAGATTGACCGCCTGCGGAGTGAGTGCGCGATCCTCGAGCGCGCCCCAGCGATCGATGGCGCGGAACACGGCGCCTTGCACGATGTCGGCGCGCTCGAGCCAGAGGCGCAGCGCTTCGACGGGCGGCCCTATGAGCAGCGCGCGCGCGTCGTCGTCCGCGCCGGTGGTCTTGGTGCGGCCGAGGTGCAGGCTCACGCAGGGCAGGCGGGGAGAAGCGGGATCGGCGGGATCGAGCGCGACGGGGGCTTCATCGACGCAATGTTCAACGCGCAGGCTCGCGATTTCGGAGCGGCGGCGGCCGCCGGAGGCGAAGGCGACCAACAACAGCGCGCGGTCACGACAATCGGCGAGCCGGTCGGAGGCGCAGACGGCGAGGAGCTGATCAAGAATATCGCGGGTGACGGCGCGGCGGCTTTTCCGCTGGCGCGACCGCACGTTGGCGCGCACGGCCAGGCGCAGCGCGGCGCGGAGGGTAGGGGCTGCGAAGGGGCCAAGGATACCGCGCCATCGGTGCAACGTGCTCCAACTGGAAAGGCGGCGTCTGACGGTCGCAGGCGCGTGCGGCCCGTCGCTGCGCAACAGGCCGCCGGCGGCGAGCGCGGTCGCCACCTCGGACGGCATACCGTGGGCGGCGTCAGTCTCGCGCCGAGCAGGGTCCCAGAGGTGATGCGCGACGAATTTCAGCGCCAGCCCCTCGGGCGCCGGCCAGGGCAGGGCGGCGCCGGTGGCGGCGAGCGCCCAGGCTTCGAGGTAGCCGAGGTCGGAGGCGAGCGCACGCAACGAATTCTCGCCCATGCCTTCCCTGGCGAGGTGCTTCAGCGTCGCGACGTCGTCGTCGGTGAGGAGCTGGGCGAGCTGATCGCGCCGGTCCGCCGGCAGGATGGCGGCGAGCGCGTCGAGTTGCAGCGCGCGGCGGGTTTCGGGGTCGCGGTCGGCGAAGGGGCTCATCAAGGCCCCAACGGGAGAATGCGTACACGGGCCCGGGCCGAGTCGAGCGTGACCAATGCGCCCAGTTCGAGCTCGCGGCGTGTTTGCGTCAGCGCCTGAAGCAGCGCGCTTCCGATCGCCGCGGGCGTCAACAGATCGGCGCGAATCTGCACGACGCTCGGCTTTCGGCGTCCTGTCGCCGCCAGGATCGCCGAGAAATCGAGATCGTTGGTCAGCACAACATGATCGTGCGCGGAGGCCCATTGCATCAGCACGCGATCGGATGCGTCCGGCGCGCCGACATCGGACCAATGGACGGCTTCAAACCCGGCGTCGCGAAGAAAGGCGACCCAGTTTGGCGATAGGTTCATGTCGACGAGAAAGCGCATCAGGACGCGCGTTGGAGATCGATCTCTCGTTCCTCCGCCCGCCACGCGGCGTAGCGTAGGGCTTCGAGCACGTCTTCCCGCACCAGATAAGGATATTCGCCAAGCAGTGCCTCGATGCTGAGCCCGGCGCCGATCTGGCCGACGATCATGCCGACGGTGACGCGTTTGCCGCGAATACAGGGCTTGCCGCCCATAACCGCGGGATCCTGGCTGATGCGGGCAAAGTCGGTCATGGGGTCACCTCGAGAACATCCTAGCACATTCGGGGACCGAGCGTTTAGCGGGAGGCTCTTGGCGCGATCGGTAGGGTAGGGCGGCAGTTTTGGGTCCAAAGTCCGGGTGAATTCAGCGACCGTCAAGGTGACGACTGGGTTTGGCGGGGCGTTTCGCGGCGAGAATTGTCATTTTTCTTTTTTCACCGGACTCCGCCGGACTGAATATTAACAGGTTTCGCTCACCCTGAATGGAAAGATTCTGCCGGGTTGGCAGGAATTTCGCCCTTAATCGTCGGACTCTGGCAGGGGTGAAGGGAGGCGACGTGACACTGCGGGATCGCGACAAGCTTGGCGTCGATGACGTGAGTTGGGCGGAAGCCGTGGCGCGCGAGCCGGTCATTCGATCTTTGACCAGCGGGTCGCGATTGGCGAGGGCGGATGTCGCGGCCGCTTGCCGGGTTCTGGGACTGAGCCGCAGCCGATTGTACGCCCTTATCGAAAGATATCGGAACGCTCCGGTGACGAGTTCGCTGGCTTCGGCGCCTCCGGGCCCGAAACTCGGGTCGCGTCGCTTGTCGCGGGAGCAAGAAGCGGTGGTCGAGGAGGCCATTCGCGATGTCTATCTAACGCGTCAGAAGGCGTCGGTCAGCGTGCTGCACGACGAAACCCGCCGCCTTTGCCGAACGCGCGGACTGACGCCTCCGTCGTGGAAAGCTGTACGCGCGCGGGTGGAAAGCCTCGATCGTTACAAGCTTGTCAGCCGCCGCGAAGGCGCCAAAGCGGCGCGCGACCGGCTGAAGCCCGTGACGCAGGAGTACCGCGCCGACCATGCGCTGCAAATCATCCAGATCGACCACACCCGCGTCGATCTCTTCGTGGTCGACGCCGTGCATCGCCAGCCGATCCAGCGGCCCTGGCTGACGTTGGCGATCGATGTCGCCAGCCGGATGGTGGCGGGATTTTACCTCAGCCTGGAGGCGCCGTCGTCGGCGTCGGTCGCGCTGGCGATTCATCACGCGGCGACGCCGAAGGCGCCATGGCTCGCGGCGCGCGGCGTCGATCTCGAATGGCCGGTCGCGGGGCTGCCGGATTTTGTCCATGTCGATAACGGCCGCGAATTCCGCGCCCGGGCGTTGGAGCGCGGGGCGGCCGAACACGGAATCGAGCTAACTCACCGCCCCGTGGCGACGCCGCATTATGGCGGCCACATCGAGCGATTGATCGGCACGTTGATGGGCGCTGTGCACATGCTGCCGGGCACGACGTTCAGCTCGGTGGCCGATCGCGGCGATTACGATCCGGAACGGCATGCCGTGATGACGCTCGACGAGCTTGAGCGCTGGCTCGTGCTGGAAATCGTTGGCCGTTACCATGCGACCGTCCACAGTCGTCTGTGCGTCCCGCCGAACGCGGCGTGGCGTGAGGCGGTGGGACGGCGTCGGGAGGCTGTGCGGCTGCCGCATGACGAACGGCGGTTCCTGTACGATTTCCTGCCGTTCGAGGAGCGGCGCATTCGCCGCGACGGGCTGCATCTTTTTGGGCTGCGCTATTGGGACGATGCGCTGAGCCCATGGGCGGGGCGCCTCGATCGCCGGTTGCGCGTCAAATACGACCCGCGCGATCTGTCGCGCGTGTTCGTGGAGGGCCCCGACGGCGCCCACTGGCCGGCGACCTTCGCTGATCTCGGGCGTCCGCGCATATCGCTGGGCGAGCATCGCCGAGCCTTGGCCGCGCTGCGGGAGAGGGGCGTTCGGCTCACGGACGAGCAGCTGCGCGCGGCGGTCTGTTTGGCCTGCCTCGCGGCCGACGCCGAGGTCGGCGACCACTTCATCCGCGCGGATTGGCTGAAGGTCGAGAGCTTCGTCTGCCGCCGGCATGCGCGCCTCCTTCGCGACGTTTGTGCGCACTGCCTCGGCGGCGAGGGCTGGCGATACCGGCTTTGCGGCTTGAGCGCGCGTCTCGCCTGTGTCCGCTGTCATCGCGTCTTGCAAGGCGAGCGCGTGGCGGGAGATTCTGGGTTCGTCGCCGCGCTCGGCGGGCTCTCGGACGGCTTGAGATCGCTAGTTGATGGCAGGCTGCCGCTCGCCGCCGAGGTTCTGGACGCCGCGCGGCGGTTTTGGCTGCCGCCGTCGTTGCAGGCGTGGGTCGATCGCGCCGCGCCCCTGTTGTCGCTTCCCTTGGGCTGGCGAACGGCGACGCTGATCGCGGTCGCGCAAATTCTCGATATCGGCGCGCCGGCTTTCGGCTTGGCGCGCCTGAAGGAATGGACCCAAGCGTCGCCTCTCGAACGTGAGCCCCGCGTTCGGGCGTCTACGCCGGTTCTGGCGGCGGCGCGCGAACGGGCCCGATATCGCGCGATGGCGGAGGCGATTCTGGCGAGCGACGATTGGCGGCAGCGTCGGGAGCGAAGCCCGGCCAAGCGCCGCCGTCTGCTGGGGCGGCTCACGGTTCAGGCGCTGGATCCGGCGCCGCCAGTCCCAAACGGCGCGCCCGGTCCAACAGCGACTTCACGGAAGACGCGGCCCACTTGCGGCCGCCGCGCGGGGGCCGCTCGCGCATTGTCTCCAGTTGCGCCGCGATCTCGCGCAGGCTGAGATCGGGATCGGCGATGGCGATGCCGGCGACCAGCGTCATCAGCCGGTCTTCTGGCGGCCGGCGCGGCGAGCGCGCCAAGAGTTCCGGCTCCGCCATTCGCTCGGCGACCAGGCGGCGCACGGCGCGCCGCAGGCGTTCGATCGTCCAACTCTGTCCGCGCTGGTTCAGCACCCGCACCACGTCGTCCCAGCTTTGCCGCGGTCGCAGCCGCCGCACGATGGGCAACCAGTTCGACGCCGAGGCGATGAGATCGCCTACGTAGACTTTTTGGCGCGCGGCGGAAATCGCGCGGATCGCTTCCGGCCGGCGCTCGCGCAGGCCCGGATTGCCTGATATTCGCCCTCGCGCGCGCGCCGCTTTCATGCCGGCCTTGGTGCGTTCGGCGATTAACGCGCGTTCGAGCTGGGCGACGGCGCCGAGCACCTGGAGCGAGAACATGCCCTGGGGCGTGGAGGTGTCGATGGGATCGCGCAACGAGCGGAAATGCGCGCGCCGGCTTTCGAGGTCTTCGATGACGGCGAGGAGGTGGCTGACGGAGCGGGCGAGGCGGTCGAGGCGCACGACCACGAGGACGTCGCCGGGGCCGATCTCGCGCATCAGCCGGGCGAGGACGGGGCGCGCGCGTGAGGCGCCGGAGCCGTGTTCCTGGTGGATAGTCTGGCAGCCGGCGGCGCGGAGTTCGTCGACCTGGGCGTCGGTCGCCTGGTCTTCGGTCGAGACGCGGGCGTAGCCGATCAGGCGTCGGGCGGGCGGGGCGGCAGGGCGGGTTATGGCGGCGGCTCCGAGCGGCGATTTCGGCGCTTTGTACAATATGGGAAGATATGAGCAATCGGTCCTTTGCAGGCATGTATTATCAACCGCCGAGCATGCCCCCTGACGGCGGTCGGGCGGCGAATGAGTACAGGAGCGCCTGCTCCTGAGATCGACGTCAGCACCTTCCCACGCTGAAAAGTGGAGCGTGTTCAGAGGCGTGACGATCACGAGGGCTGCGCGGGCGTTCAATGTAGGGCGGGTGGACGGGTCCAGCCTCGAATCCTGCGAA
>JAJYDD010000164.1:7482-8483 GCA_021777795.1 Pseudomonadota bacterium
TTGTCGGCGTCAAAGTCCGTCCAATCCATCGCCACGACGATCTCGCGTCGTTCGCCTACTGTTTGATCCCCGACTCCGGCAAAATTCCCCGCGCCTGCGCCAGCGCCTGGCCGAGCAGCGAGACCGCCAGCGCCGCCGACGTCATGACCCCAAGCGCGCCATTGGCCAGAGAAAGAACCCGTTTGGCGTGCAGGTCGTCGGAGAATACCCGGTTCAAGAATTCATGAACGAATTCAGATCGATCCCTTGGCGCTCGCATCTCGGCCTCGAAGCTGGTTGATTCGAAAATCAACCCCGCCTCGGCGCCTCAATTCAGGCAATTATGAGTCCGCCCAAATGGGGGGATTCGTGAGAACAGGAACATCAATCAAGCTTGCCTATCCGGTTAACGCCATACCCCCTGTCTCGAAACCCAAAACCAGGAATCGGAAAATCGTCGTCATGGGCTAGGAATTTCTGAGACAGGACACTAGGAACCCGCAGCGCCGCCAGTTAGCGCTCGTGCCCAGCGGAAGTGACGGCCGCCTGGAGTGGAGAGAGCAGGTAATCGATAGCCCGGCGGCTCTCCGTCTTGATCTCTACGGAAACCGTCATGCCCGGCACAAGCGGGACGGACTTGCCGTCGATGACGATTTCGGGGCGTTCCAGAGAAATTAGGGTCGGGAACACCAAATCCTGCGTCTGCTGGGCCGCGCTGGTGGCGGCGAGAAGCCCGGACGAGGGGAGCGGCTGCGACGGGTTCTTCATCTGACGCGCTGCCTCCGATCCGGGAATGGCATCGCGAGCGATGCTGCGGACCACGCCGCTGATCGTGCCGTAGCGCGTGAAGGGAAAGGCGTCGACTTGCACGATCGCCTCCTGCCCTTTGCGGACGAAGCCGATATCCGTGTTCAGCACATAGGCCTCGATTTCCAGTCCGCCGCCGCTGCTCGGCACGAGTTGCATCAGCTGCTGTCCAGTCGAGACGACTTGACCCACAGTCGTGACGGTCGAGGCCGCGA
>JAJYDD010000165.1 GCA_021777795.1 Pseudomonadota bacterium
CGGCGGGAGCCAGGATCGTGATCTCTCCTGAGCCGAACTGGCGATAGCGCTCGGCGAAGTCCTTCAGCTTGCCGGCCGACAGTTCGTCCAGACCGCCCCCGACCGGAAAAAGATCGAGGATGTTGGCGGTCTTGGCGAGTACGATCGGGTGACGCTCGTGGTAATCCACGGCGCTGAGTTGGTTGTCGGACGCATATGGCACGCCCGACAGGCAGCCCGACAGCGAGAGCGCCGCCGCGCAGAGTCCGAGGGCCGGTAACGCCCGCTTGAGGTTCTTAATCCGCTGCATGATGACGCCTGCTCGCAAATGAGATCAGAACTGGGTTACGCGAGGGTTTCAGTCGGTGATGAAACCGACCCTTCCCGTGTAATTGGGCATCGGGCGCAGCCCGCCGGAGCTGGAATAGATGCGGTTGACGCGGCCGAGGAACCACGCCTGCGGATCGCTGGCGTCGTTGAAATTCTGATCGGGGCGGGAGACGTCCTTGGGATCGACGGAATGGACGATATAGGGCGTGACGACGATCAGCAGTTCGGTCTCCTGACGCTGATAATCGCGCGAGCGGAACAGCGCGCCCAGAACCGGAAGGTTCATCAAGCCGGGCAGGCCGGTGATCGCCTGGCTCGATTGCGTGGAGATCAAGCCGGCCGAGACGATGGAGCCGCCGGAGGGCAGTTCGACCGTGGTCTCGTTCTTGCGCGTGCGGAAGCCGGGGATCGAAGTGTTGGCGACCGTGATCTGCTTGGAATAGTCGATGTCGGTGACTTCGGTGGCGATGCGAAGCTGGATGCGGCCCTGGCTCAGCACGACCGGCGTGAAGTTGAGCGTGACGCCGTAGGGCTGCTGGGCGAAACCGAGCAAGCAGCCGGTGTTGCCGAACGTGCAGGTCTCGCTGGTCGGAATCGGGATCGTGCCGCCGGCCAGGAACTTGGCGCGCTCGCCCGAGACCGCCGTCACCGTGGGCTCGGCGAGCGTGCGCGAGACGCCTTCCTGCTCGAAGGCATTGAGGGTCGCGGCCAGCTTTTCGCCGCCCATCGACCAGCCGATGGTGGCCGAATTGCCGAGAATGCCATTGACGGCGAACGGGTTGGTGATCGACAGGCTCGGCACGCCGCTGCCGAAGCCGTTGGTGGCGTTGGGGCCGATGCCGGCGTAGCTGACGCCGAGTTGTTTGAGCACGTCGCGGCGGATTTCCGAGATCGTCACCCGCAGGCTGACCTGGTCGAGGCCGCGAATGAGCAGCGAATTGATGACCCGGCTGTTCCCCTGGCCGCCGCCACCACCTGCAAAAGTAGTAGTGGTGGTGCTCCCATGTTTACCAACCGATTCGTTCGTCGTCATTTGGCCATCGCCGGACGCCGAACGCTGACTTCCGGAGCCGCTGTCGGCGAGTTCCGGCGTGTGTTCGACGAAGCCTTCAGCAATGTCTTGTGCCCGCTGCGCATCTTCCGCTGACGCGACCGTCCCGGTGAGGATGATTGTACCACCCACCGCGCGCACATGGATGTCGTTCTTGGGGATGGCAGCCTTCAGAAGCTCCACCAGCGGGCCGACGCTGACATCGACCGTGCCGCCGATGTCTAGCTCCGCGATCTTTCGCCCGTCGCGGCCGAGTGCGAATACCGTTGTCTGCCCGGCCTGTAGCATCGTCACATAAATGCGCCGCTCAGAACGCACGATGGCGTTGGCGATCCTGGGATCACTAACAAAGATTTCCTGCGCGCTCTCGGGCAGATTAACGATCACCGAACGGCCGACGCTGAGATCGAGGTTCTTCACCTCGCCGCGCGTCATAGTGATGAAGGCCGACGGCGGCGCATCGCCGGCCGCCGCGGCGGCCGGCAGGAACGCGCCGAGCGCGCCGACCAGCGCCAGAGCCGCCAGCCCCTTCGTCCAGATCCTGGCCTTCGGCACGGCGTCCTTCCTTTCGTAGTTGCGGATCATGGAAGCCTCCTCAGCGGGCCGCTTGCTGCGCCGCGCCGTAGCGCACGATGGTCAGTCCGCTGGATTGCGATTCCGACGGGTCATTGACGGTTTGCGCCGCCCCGGCGCTGTCGACGAGCGCGCGCAGCACCAGATTGAGGTGGGAGCCCGGCATGTTCTGGGCGTAGAGGACGATCTCGGCCTGCTTGGGATCTAGCTCCAGCGTCGCGTTGCCGCCGACCACGACCTTCTTGCCGTTCTGGTCCTGGATGTTCTGCCCGATCGCCAGCACCCGCACGTTGGAGAGCACGACCTGATGCGCGAGCACTTCGGTGCCGCGGGCGCGGGTGGCGTCCTCGTCGCGGAACACGCGCACCACGTCGACGCGGTCGTTGGGCAGGATGAAGCCGCCGGCCGAGGAATCGCCGCTGTTGTCGATCTTGATCGCGACGGCGCGCATCCCGCTGGGCAGGATCGCGGCCATGTAGCTGCCGATGCCGGCCTTGACGAGCTTGTCGCGGTTCAGCGGCTCGCCGCGCAGGAAGGAATCGCGCGACATCGTGTCTTTCAGCTCGGCGGCGAGGTCCATTCCCGGCGTCTGGGTTATCATCTTCTCGGAGACGTCGTCCTTGGGCCAGTTGGACCAGTTCACCAGAGTCTCGGTCAACACGCTGCCCATCGGGATGTCTTGCGAGGCGACCAGAACCTTCTCGGTCTGAAGCTTCGGCGCCTGAACGATGACTGGCGCCTTCCGTTGCGCCCCGAGATAATTATTGAAAACGAAATAGGCGCCGCCGAACGCGACGACGGACACGCCCAATACGATGATTTGTAACCTGTTCATGGACATGAGGCCCTGAGCGGCGCACGCGGTGTCGCCGGACCCTACAATGCGATGCAATCGTCAAATTACGGTTAACCAGCCGTATCCAAACGCTTTCCATTTCCTAAAGAGACAATGTAAATGAAAACCGCGAAGCGCCGTTTCGGCCCCCCGCGGTGCAGCAATACCCGGCTGATGTCAGCGAACGGCGAGCAGGCCCCAGAACTGCGTCTCGGGATAGACGATCATGCCGCCTAACGCTAAGGCGATGCCGTAAGGGATGCCGGACTTGGCGTTGTGCAGCCGGGCGATCCAGGCCTGCGAGGCCAGCGCCTTCGGCAACGCCATGCGCCGGCCCGTCAGGATGAGCAGGGTCAGCGCGCCGCCGGCGATTGCGGAGGCCAGGCCATATTCGGCCAGCGGCGACCAGCCGAGCCACAGCGCCGTCGCGGCGGCGAGCTTGGCGTCGCCGCCGCCGATCCAGCCGAAGCTGAAGAAGGCGAAGGTGAGCGCGAGCATCGCCGCGCCGCACAAGGCGTGCATGGCGATGTCGTGCATCGGCGCGCCGGTGAGAAGGGCGGCGGCGAAATAGCCGATCGCCAACAACGCCGACAGGCGGTTGGGGATCTTCATCGTCAACAGATCCATAGCTGCGGCCATCGCCATCAGCGCCGGGAAGAACAGGAACATCATTTGGTGCGGAACCGCCGACAACATGGCTCACCATTGCAGAGAATTCTGCGACGAGCCTACGGCGGAAACGTTGCGGGCGCGTTAGCGCGCACGCAGCGGAGGCACGCAAAAACGCCGGCGCTTTCGTGGTCGCAAGCTTGGGAGGCTTTGGAGTCGCGACCGCGCCCGGCGACTTGTGCGCAGGGTTAGTCTCTCCTAAACGGGAAATGGCGCGGACGGCCCCGCGCGGGGGCGAGAGCGCGAATGTCGTCTATCGAGGTCGCAGCCGTGGCGTGGATCGCGGCGCTCGCCAGCGGTCTGGCGGGCCTGACGCTGGCGCGCCTGCTGCCCGAAGCCCACACCTCCGACCGCTCGCGCGACATTCTGGGCGGCGTCGTCGGCCTGGTGACCCTGCTGCTGGCGCTGGTGCTCGGCCTGTTGATCTGGTCGGCCTATGGCGTCACCCAGACGCAGAAGGGCGACCTGCAACTGCTGACCGCCCGGGCGCTCGAATTCGACCTCGACATGAAGCAATATGGCCCCGAGGGCGACAAGGCGCGCCAGATGCTGCGCACCGAGATGGTGTGGGCGCATGAGCAGTTCTGGGGCGAGGACCGCGCCAAGGCCGACGCCCTCAACGTCTCCTACGGCAATATGGCGTCGATGAATGCGCTGCTAACCAGCCTGAAGCCGGCCGACGACCGCCAGCGCCAGTTGCTGGCCGCCGCCAGCCAACATTACGCCGGCATCGGCGAGACCCGGTTGCTGATGTCGCTGCAACTGGCCGATCCCGTCTCGTGGCCGCTGATCCTGACCGTGATCTCTTGGTCGTGCTTGTTGTTTTGCGGCTATGGCGTGCTGTCGCGGGCCAATGCGACGACGATCGCGGCGCTGGCGCTGGGCGCGGCGGCGATCGCCAGCGCCATTTTCCTCATCCTCGAACTCAGCCAGCCCTACACGAGCGCGTTGCGGCTCTCCCCGGTGCTGCTCGAACAGGCGATACTGGAGATCGGCCAGTGAAGGCCCTCGCCGTCGTGGCGGCCGTGCTGGCGCTCGGAGGTCCGGTCATGGCGGACGAAACGGCCGACACATTCGCAACCCGCGCCCAGGCGGAGGATTATCTGGCCCAGGCGCTGCCGCGCGCCACCGCGCAAAACCCCAAATACACCGCCAAGGCCGACGGCGGCGTCTCGCAATGGTTGACCGACGCGCTGACCTTCGCCGCCGACGCCAAAGGCGCGGTCGAGGTGACGATGCGCGAGAGCTACGCCGTGACCAAGAGCGGCGCCACGACGCCCGGCAAGCACGAGGCGAAGTTCTGTCTAGCCGACGTCGATATCGCCGATTTCTCCGCGCCTCACGACGTCACGCCCGAGGGGGCGCCCGCGCGCGGGGTCATTTTCACTTGCCGCAAGCCTCAGTGCATCGCGGCGCGGTGGAGCGGCCAGCCCTCGCAGGCCGACAAGACCGACATATATATCCAGGACGACGAGACGCGGGCGAAAATCCTGGCCGCGTTCCGCCGCCTGCAATCCCCCTAGGCCCATTCCCATAGGCGAGGCGCTATTGACCGGCCGCAAGCTTCTTCCCGGCAGGGCGCTGTCGCCCGCCGAAATGCGCGACTACCAGATCGAGCGCGACAGCGGCGCCGAACTGTTCTCGGAAAGTTTCCTGGCCCGCCTCGTCGCGCTCAACGCCATCGTGCGCGACAGCGGCGAGACGCTCGAAGGCAGCCTGTTCTACCGCGACCGGGAGGCTGATTACGCCGGCCACGCGCCCGACGAGCGCCTCGCGCCGGCGCGGCGCAATCTGTGGCGCGCCTCGCGCTTCAAGCGCTCCATGCTGGAAGTCGGCGTCAACGCCGGCCATGCCGCGCTGTTGTGCCTGTCGGCCAACGCCGATCTGGTCTGGCACGGCGTCGACATCTGCGAGCATAGCTATGTCGAGCCCTGCGTCGCCTATCTCGCCGCCGAGTTCCCCGGCCGCGTGCATTTCCATCGCGGCGATTCGCGCGAGGCGCTGCCGCGTCTGGCCACCCACAGGCCGGATCTCGATTTCGACCTGTTCCACGTCGATGGCGGCCATACCGATGCGCTCTGCCGCGCCGACGTCGCCAATTGCCTGCGACTGGCGCGCGGCGGACGCGGCAAGCATCTGGTGCTCGACGACGTCCATGCGAGCTGGATTTTCGACGTCTATTGCGAATATGTCTCGCTCGGGCTTCTCGCCACCGAAACCCTGTTCTCCGACTGGGAGGAGGAGGGCCGCAACCTGCTGGCGCGGATGTTTTGACGGCCTTCGCGACCTTCTGGAGCGGTCGGCTGCCGGGGCTGGTCGCGGCGTGTCTGGCCTCGTTCCCGGCGCGCGGCGCGGCGCTGACGCTTTACACCTATGACGCGGATCTGGCCGCGCCCGCCGGGGTGGCCGTCCGCGACGCGCGCGAAATCTGCCCGGACCCTGGCCTTATGGCGCGCTACCGCGTCGGCGGCGCGCCCTCGCCCGCCACTTTCGCCGACCGCTTCCGCTACGAGATGCTGGCGCGGACGGATGCCTGCTGGGTCGACGCCGACATCGTGGCGCTGCGGCCGGAGGCCGTGCGCGGCGATACGATCTGGGGCCGCCAGCCGGAGGCTAAGGGCAAGGCGCTCATCAACAACGCCGTGCTGCGCCTGCCGCCGGCAAGCCCGGTGCTGAAGGACATGCTCGCCCATGCCCGCGCCGCCGAGGGGCGCGACATCGGCTGGGGCGCCATCGGGCCGTATCTGTTGACGGAGATCGCCGAGGCGCACGGGGCCGACGCGAGCGCCTCGCCGCCGCCGCGTTTCTTCGCCGTCGCGCCGGACGATTTCTGGCGGCTGTTCGACCCCGCTTCGCGCGATCTCGTCGTCGCGGCGCTGGGCGAGGCCGATCTCGTGCATCTATGGAGCGAACTTCTGCGCCGCGTCGGCTATGATTTCGACGCCGCGCCGCCTCCGGGCGCTTATTTGCACGAAGTTTTCGCCGCGATCGGCGCGCTGTCCGGCTTCCGGCGGGTTTGCGCGGCCGAGGAGATCGCGGCGATGATCGCGCGCTGGAACGCTTCGGCGCCTTGAGGAACAAAGAGTGAGCGACCTTTCCGCCGTTTTCGCCCGCCACGCCGAACAGAACTACTGGGGCAATGCCGAGAGCGTCAGCGGCGACGGCTCGACGCTTAGCTACACCCACAACCTGCGCCAGGAGCTGGCGAAATTCGTGTGGGCCTTCCGCGTCGTCTCGATTTTCGACGCCCCCTGCGGCGATTTCAACTGGATGCGGGCGGTCGATTTCCCAGCGGGCTTCGACTATCACGGCGGCGACATCGTCGAAGCGTTGATCGCCCGCCTCGCCGCCCGCGAGACCCGCCCCGGGCGGCGGTTCTCGACCTTCGACATCACCGCCGACGCCTTCCCCGACGCCGACCTCTGGTTCTGCCGCGACTGCCTGTTCCACCTGCCGGAGGCGGCGATCCTGTCGGCGCTGCGCGGCTTCTGTCGCTCGCGCATCGGCTATATGATGACGACGACGCATCTCAACGTGACGAATTTCGACAATTTCGACATCGCCGCCGGCGGTTTCCGGCTCATCGACCTCTATAAGCCGCCCTATCGCCTGCCGCGCGAGGTGCTTTACCGCATCGCCGACTATGTGTTCCCCTATCCGCAGCGCGAGCTTTGCGTATGGTCGCGCGCCCAGGTCGCGCAGGCGCTTGGCGAGCGGGGGTGAAAGGCGCGCGGCGGGCGGCTATATGGGGCGTCGGCGCCCGGCCGCTTCAGGAGAGCTTTTTGGATCAGCAGACGCCGCCCGAGGCCGCCACGCAGCCGGAGGCTTCGGGCTGGGGCGCCTTCGCCAGCCTCGCCTTCGCCGTCATCTGGGGCGCGAGCACGCTCTCCAACCTCGGCATCGCGATGTTCGACACCGCGAGCGGCTGGTACATGGCCAATATGAGCCGCGATCCCATCATCGTCTCGCTCATCCAGACCGCGACCAGCCTGCCGCTGTTCCTGTTCACCATTCCCGCCGGCGCGCTGACCGATCTCGTCGATTCCCGCCGCCTGCTCATCGGCGCCAATCTCGCGGTGTTCGCCATTTCGACGTTGTTCGCCGGCCTCGCCTCGCTCGGCCTCGCCACGCCCTGGCTGCTGCTGGCGGCGACCTTCCTGCTCGGCGTCGGCGGCGCGCTCGCCGCGCCCGCCTGGGTGTCGATCGCGCCGCTGTTGGTGCCGCGCCGCGATCTCGACGCGGCCGTCGCCGCCAACACCGCCGGCTATAACATCAGCCGCGCCGTCGGGCCGGCGATCGGCGGCCTCATCATCGCCGCGATCGGCGTCTCGGCGCCATTCTGGATCTATGCGCTGACCAATTCGGCCGTGCTGGCGGCGCTGATCTGGTGGCGCCCGCCGCGGCGGGTGACGTCGAGCCTGCCGACCGAGCGGCTGGCCACCGCCATCCGCACCGGCCTGCGCTACGCCCGCCACAATCCGCATCTGCATGCGACGCTGGTGCGCACGCTCGCCTTCTTCCCCTTCGCCAGCGCCTATTGGGCGCTGTTGCCGTTGATCGCCCGCGAGCAGCCCGCGCAGGGCGCCGCGTTTTATGGGCTGCTGCTCGGCGGCATCGGCGTCGGCGCGATCCTGGGCTCGGCGGCGCTGTCGCATTTGAAGCGCTGGCTCGGGGCCGACGGGCTGGTGGCGGCGGCGACCGTCGGCACGGCGGCGGCGCTGGTCGGCTTCGGCCTCGCCCACGATCCCTTCACCGCCGTCGGCGCCTGCCTCGTCGCCGGCGCCTCGTGGACGCTGACGATCTCGACGCTCTATGTCTCGGCGCAGGTGGCGCTGCCCGATTGGGTGCGCGGGCGCGGCCTCGCCATCTTCCTGACGTTCATTTTTGGCGCCACGACTTTCGCCAGCGCGCTATGGGGACAGATCGCGTCGCTGCGCGGGCTCGACGTGGCGCTCTACATCGCCGCCGCCGGCGCGCTGGTCGCCATTCCCATCAGCGCCGGCTCCAAGCTTCAGACCGGCCTC
>JAJYDD010000166.1 GCA_021777795.1 Pseudomonadota bacterium
ATCGTCTGGCCCTTGCCATCGTAGCCGAAACGGCGGGTTTTCAGGATCGCGGGGCGGCCGAGATCGCGCACGGCGCGCACGAGCCCGGCGGGATCGGCGACATCGGCGAAGGGCGCTGTCTCCAGGAGGAGCCCGCGCAGAAAGGTCTTTTCGGTCAACCGGTCCTGCGTCAGCGCCAGCGCGCGCGGGTTGGGGCGCACGGGTTTGAGCGTCTGGAGGAACTCCAGCGTCGCCGTCGGCACGTTCTCGAACTCGAAGGTCACGAGATCGCAGGCTTCATCTTCATAAGGCGCGACAGTGCGGGCGTGGGCGGCGTCATAAGCCGGCGCCTCGGCCTCGGGGGCGTAAATGTGGCAGCGCAGGCCGATCTTTAGCGCCGCCATCGCCAGCATCCGGCCGAGCTGACCGCCGCCGAGCACGCCGACCGTGGCGCCGGGGCTCAAGATCATGCCGAACCCTCGTCGCTGGGAAATTCCGCCACGCCATCGCGCCGCGCGTCGCGCCAGGCCTGGAGCCTGCGGTCGAGATCGGGGTCGCCGAGGGCGAGCACGCCGGCGGCCAGCAGCGCAGCGTTGATTGCGCCGGCCTGCCCGATGGCGAGCGTGCCCACCGGCACGCCGGCCGGCATCTGCACGATGGAATAAAGACTATCGAGGCCGGAGAGCGCGCGCGACGGGCACGGCACGCCGAACACCGGCAGCGTCGTGAACGCCGCCGTCATGCCCGGCAGATGCGCGGCCCCGCCGGCGCCCGCGATGATGACCTTGAACCCCGCGGCCTTCGCCCCCTTGGCGAAAGCGACCATGCGATCGGGCGTGCGATGGGCGGAAACGATGCGGGCTTCGTATTCAACGTCGAGTTCGTCGAGCGTATCGGCGGCGCGGCGCATCGTCGCCCAGTCGGACTGGGAGCCCATGATAATCGCGATCGGGGCGGCAAGAACGGTCAAGCGGGAACGCCCTATGGGAGGTTGTTGCGCGATTAGGCCAAGGTTTTCGCGCACGCAAGGCTCTTGGCGGCGCGGCGCCGTCTTTGCGGGTTATAAGGCGCGCACGCCGGCGCCGGCGCGGCCGTGCGGGTTTGGGCCAGGAGAAGCAAAATGCGTTTCGTTTTGGCGCTGCTGGCGGCGGCGGCCCTGTTCGGTTGCCGGACGCAGGCGCAGGCGGTCGCGCGCATCCATGTCGATCTCGCCAGCCAGACCATGCAGGTCACGTCGGGCGAGGGCGAGGACTACGACTGGCCGGTCTCGACCGGGCGGCCCGGCTATCGCACCCCGACCGGCGCCTATCGCCCGCAGCGCATGTATCCGACCTGGTATTCGCGCAAATACGACAACGCGCCGATGCCGCACGCCATCTTCTTCAGTGGCGGCTATGCGATTCATGGCACTTACGAGACGCGCTGGCTCGGGCGGCCGGTCTCACACGGCTGCGTTCGGCTTTCGCCGGCCCATGCGGCGACCCTCTACGACATGGTCAAACGCGAGGGCGCGTCCATTCTCATCACCGGGAGGGCGCCGGGCGGCGAAGCGGTCGCCTCCGCGCGCCCTGGTCGCTTGCGGGCTTCCCGCCTCTGGCGGGGAACGCTCTACCGCGACGACGGGGCGCTTTATGCGCCGCGGTTTTCGCCCTACGAGGCGCCCTTGCGCACATGGTCGGTCTATCCGCTCGACGGGCAGTGACGGAATTCGCCATTCGCCTTCGGGCGCGAATTGCGTTACACGGCGGCGCTCCCGGGCGACCGGGCGTCGCGCAATTCCCCAAGGAGGCCCCCTTTGCGACGTAGAGATTTCCTGGTCGGCGCCGCCGGCCTGCTAGGCGCGGCGGCGACTCCTCTGCGCGCCTTCGCCAATGTGCCAACCCCCTTCAGTTTCGACATGAAGCCGCCGATGGCGCCGGGCGACAAGGCGAAGTTCATCGCCTGGGGGGTCAAGGAGCGCGGCGAGGATCCGAAGTTCCTGGGCGAGCGATTCGACCGCTATCTGGCGATGGTTCGCAACGAGGATCTCGTCGACGACCGCAACAAGATCGCCTTCCTGTGCACGCCGCGCGAGAAATTCGTGCTGAAGCAGAACCTCGCCCGCGCCTATGACCACGCCTTCCTCGACATCGGCTACGGCGTGACGATCTCAGGGCCGCATATCGTCGGGCGCATGACCTCCGCCATCAACCCGCAGAAGGGCGAGAAGGTTTTGGAGATCGGCACCGGCTCCGGCTACCAGTCGGCCTATCTCTCCCACCTCACCGACAAGGTGTCCACCATCGAGATCATCAAGCCGCTGGCGGCGCGCACGCGCGGCATCTACGACGATCTCATCAAGGACGGCTACAGCGAGTTCAAGGCGATCTCCTCCAAGAACGCCGACGGCTATTACGGCTGGCAGGAGAACGGGCCGTTCGACAAGATCATCGTCACCTGCGGCATCGACCATGTGCCGCCGCCGCTGCTGCAACAGCTCAAGGACGGCGGCATCATGGTGATCCCCGTCGGGCCGCCGGGCGCGCAGCGCGTGCTGAAGGTGGTCAAGACCAAGAACGCCGACGGCACGATCACCGTCACGCGCTCCGACATCTACCACGGCCGCATCGTGCCCTTCGTCCCCTTCACCAAGCTGGAAGGCGATTCCATCAAGGGCACGCACAACAACTGAGCCCCCGGGGCGGCGAACAAGCCGCCCCACCCTCTCGATCCTCCTTGAGAGCGCCGATGGACGATCCCTCGTGGCTCGCCGAATATGTCGCCAAATCCGTGCGCGCGGTCGAGGCCTTCGCCGCCGACGCCGCCGCACAGGCGACGCTTTTCGACATGGCGGCGGCGATCGTCGCCTCGCTGCGCGCCGGCGGTAAGCTCATGCTGGCCGGCAACGGCGGCAGCGCCGGCGACGCCCAGCACATCGCGGCCGAGTTCGTCGTGCGGCTGATGTACGATCGCGCGCCGCTCGCCGCCATCGCGCTGACCACCGATTCCTCGGTGATGACCGCCGCCGGCAACGATTACGGCTTCGAGAGCGCCTTCGCGCGCCAGGTGCAGGCGCTCGGCCGGCCGGGCGACGTCCTGCTAGCGATCTCGACCTCCGGCCAATCGCCCAACATCCTGCGCGCGCTGGAAGCCGCGCGGGCGGGCGGAATGGTGACGCTCGGCTTCTCGGCCGGCTCTGGCGGCGCGATGGCGCCTTTGTGCGATCTTCTGTTCCTGGCCCCGACGCCTGAGACGGCGCTCGCACAGCAGGTCCACATCATCGCCGCCCATATCGTCTGCGGGCTGGTGGAGCGCGCCATGTTCCCGCACGAGGCGGCGCCGTGACGCCGGAGCGGCTCGGCGGCCTCGTCAACGCCCGCGTCGCCGTCATCGGCGACGTGATGGTCGATGAATATCTCACCGGCAAGGTCGATCGCATCTCGCCGGAGGCGCCGGTGCCGGTGGTGCGCGGCGTCGAACTGAAGGCGGTTGCGGGCGGCGCGGCGAATGTCGCGGCCAATGTCGCGGCGCTCGGCGCCGAGGCGATCCTTGTCGGCGTCGTCGGCGCGGGCGGCGCGGCCGAGGTCGAGGCGCTGATCTCCGCCAAAGGCCGCGCGCAGGCGCTGCTGATCGAAGACGCCAGCCGGCGCACGATCCGCAAGATGCGGGTGATCTCCAACCGCCAGCAGATCGTGCGGCTCGACCACGAGGACCTGCATCCGCTGTCGGGCGAGATCGAGGCGGCGCTGATCGCCGCCGCAGGGCGCGCGATCGGCGACAGCGACATCGTCGTGCTCTCCGATTACGGCAAGGGCCTGTTCGGCGACCCTGCGCTGGCTGCGATCATCGCGCTTGCCAAGGCGGCGGGAAAGCGGGTGGTGGTCGATCCCAAGCGCCCGGAATTCTCGGCCTATCGCGGCGCCGATCTGGTGACGCCCAACCGCGGCGAACTCGCGCGCGCCACCGGCCTGCCCGTAGACACCGACGCCGAGGTCGAGGCGGCGGCGCGCGTCGCGCAGGCGCAATTCGGCGGCGCGCTGCTGCTGACGCGCTCCGAGCAGGGCATGTCCTATTTCCCGCTTGAGGGCCCGGCGATCCACGCCCCGACGGCGGCGCGCGAAGTGTTCGACGTCTCCGGCGCCGGCGACACCGCGATTGCGACGCTCGCCGCCGCGCTGGCGGTGGATTTTGAGATCGGCGAGGCGCTGCATCTGGCCAATCAGGCGGCCGGAATCGTCGTCGGCAAGGCGGGAACGGCGACGCTGTCGCTGCGCGAGTTGATCGCGGCGCTGGAGCCGCCCTCGGGCAGCGGGGATCTGCTGACGTGGGACGAGGCGCGCCGCCTGCGCGCGGCGTGGGGCCGTCAGGGATTGCGGGTCGGCTTCGCCAATGGCTGTTTCGACATCCTCCACCCCGGCCATGTCGCGCTGATCGCTGAGGCGGCGGCGGCCTGCGACCGGCTCATCGTGGCGCTGAATTCCGACGCCTCCACTCGCCGCCTCAAAGGGCCTACCCGCCCGGCGCAGACGCAGGACGCGCGCGCCTGCGTGATGGGGGCGCTGAAGGGCGTCGCGGCGGTGGTGATCTTCGAGGACGACACGCCCAAGGCGCTGATCGAGGCGTTGCAGCCGGACCTGCTGGTCAAGGGCGCCGATTACCGCATCGAGGACGTCGTCGGCGCCGATGTCGTGCAGGCGCGCGGCGGCAGAGTGCTGCTGGTGGAAACCCTGGCCGGCCATTCGACCACGCGGCTGCTGGCGGCGCGCTAAGCTCTTTGCCTATTTGAAGACGGCGTCGCCTGTTTGTTTCATGCCGCCGCCGCGACCCGCGCGCGCCGAGCGAGCGCTCGAAATATAAATTTCATCGCCCCCCTTTACGCGCGGAAGACTCCGGCGCTACTCTGTCTCGTCAGGCCCAGAAGGGGCCGGCGCAGGGTGGAGACGCGGAGGAGCGATGAGAATCGCAACCAAAGAACGCGCCTATAACAACCGCAGCTATTCTGCGGCCGTACGCTGCGCGCGCATATTGGCGCGAAACCGCGAGTCGATCGCCGTGCGTAGCGACGATCTCGCCGCCGCCAATCTCACCCGCATCATCGACGCGACGCTGCGCCTTTCCAACAAGAAAGGCTTTCACTCGACCACCGTTCGCGACCTCGCCAAGGCCTCGGGCCTCAGCATGGGCGGCGTCTATTCCTATGTCGCCAGCAAGGACGCGCTGGTGTCGATGATCCTCGGCGAAGTGCTCGCCACCGTCGACGAAGTCCTGGCGGCGCCGCCGCCCGAGGTCGCCGCCGACCCGCGCGTCCACCTGCGCTGGATCATCGAGGCCCACATACGCCTCAGCGATGCGATGGAGCCCTGGTTCGTCTTCTGTTTCATGGAGGCCAAGAGCTTCCCTTCGCGCGAGCGCCGCATGTCGGTGGAGGCGGAGGCGATGACGGAGGGCCTGATCGGCGCGATCATCACGCGCGGCGCCGCCGCCGGCGTGTTCGACATCGGCGAGGCCGGCCTGTCGGCGGCTCTCATCAAACCTTTGTTGCAGGATTGGTACGTCAAGCGCGCCAAATATCGCCGGCGCGGCACGACGATCGAGGATTACATCGCCGCCGTCACCGGATTCGCCGAGCGGGCGCTGGCGGCCAAGCCGTTAGAGGCGAGGCGGCGCGCATGAAGCCTACCCCCAAACATCAGCCGCGCCGCGCGAGGAAGCCCAGATGAGACGGTTCCGTTTCTCTCAGCAGGAAATCGTCTTCGTCGTGTTTGTCGCGCTGTTTGCGATCTTCTCCGTGTTCCTCAAAGGCTTCTTCACGGCCGGCAACATGCTGACGTTGCTGCAAAACGTGGCTGTGCTCGGCATTCTCGGGCTGGCTATGGCGATCGTCGTGCTCGGGCGCGGCATCGACATTTCGTTGATCGCGGCGCTCGCCGTCCCGCCGGGCCTGGTGCTTCAGATGGTGCAGAACGGGCATAGCCTGCCCTATTCGCTCTGCGTCGCTCTGGCGCTGACCATCGGCTTCGGCTTGTTCAATGGTTGGTTGATCGCCTACGCCGAGGTGCCGTCGTTGTTTGCTACATTGGCGACCGGCCTGTTGCTGGCGGGCCTCGGCCAATCGCTGCTGTTCCAGCTCGACGTCGTCCAGTGGAGCGACGGCATGAAGGGCTTCGAGCGCCTGGGCCAAGGCTCGGTGCTCGGCGTCCCGACGCCGATCCTTATGTTCGCGCTCGCCTGCGCGGTGGTCGCCTTCCTGCTGCGGCGCACGCGCTGGGGCGCCTATATCTACGCCATCGGCGACAATCCCTTCGCCGCGCGCGTCACAGGCATTCCGACGCGGCCGATCATCGTGCTGCAATATGTGCTGGCGGCGCTGATCGGCTGTTTCGCCGGTCTCGTCATGGCGGCCTCCGTCAATTCCATGCCGACGCGCATCTTCAACTCGACGCTGATCTACGACGTGATCCTCGTCGTGGTGCTCGGCGGCATCGGGCTTTCGGGCGGGCGCGGCGGCGTCGCCAATGTCATCGTCGGCACGCTGCTGATCGGCACGATGCTGAACGGCATGACGATCATGGATCTGAGCTATTCCGCGCAGAACCTGGTCAAGGGCGTCGTGCTGCTCGCCGCCGTGCTCGCCGATTCCTTCGTCAATCCTCGCAACGAGGAGACCGCCCAGCAGGGCGACATCTGAAAACAACTTGAAAGGGAGGATATGATGAACACTATCATGAAATGGGGGCTCGCTCTCGGTCTGACGATAGCCGCCGCTCCGGCCTTCGCCGACAAGGGCCTCAACGAGCCGTTCCAGGAGCAATTCCGCAAAGCTCTCGCCGGCAAGGTGGTGGCCTATGTGCCAGTGGCGATGAACTTCGATCTCACCGAAGGCTGGTGGGCCGGCCTGAAGAGGGAGTTGGAGCCCTATGGCGTGAAGTTCGAGTTGCGCGATCCCAACTGGAACACCAACGCCGGCGCGCAGGCCGTCACCTCGTTGATCTCCGAAAAGCCCGCCGTGATCGTCGTCCACAACCCCGATGTCCAGACCTACGCCAAGCTGTTGATGCGCGCGGAGAAGGAAGGCATCTACGTCATCCAAATCAACATGGGCTCCGCCTATCGCAGCACCGCCTTCGTCGGCGCCAACTGGATCGAGATCGGCGAAAAGGACACAGAGGCGGTGGTCAAGGCCTGCGCCGGCAAGTCCAACAAGATCGCCATCGTGCAAGGCGCGCTGTCGGCTGCGGCTTCCGCCTATACGCTGAAGGGCGTCGAGAACGTGCTCGCCCAGCATCCCGAGATTAAGGTCGTCTCCAGCCAGGCCGCCGATTGGGACGCCGCCAAGGCCAAGGCGATCACGCAAACGGTGCTCAAGCAGAACCCGGATCTGTGCGGCATCGTCGGCTTCTGGGACGGCATGGACATCGGCACCGGCGCGGCGGTGAAGGAGGCGGGTCTGACGGGCAAGGTGTTCGTCGCCACTTCCGGCGGCGGCGAGCGCAAGGGCGCCTGCGATCAGGTCAAGTCGGGCGCCTTCGACCTCGATATGAGCTACGACGTGCCGACCCAGGCGGCGCAGATGGCGGGCACGATCAAATGGTTGTTGTCCTCCGGCGTGAGGGCGGGGACAGTGAAGGGCTCGGAATACACGACGCTCATTCCGATCACCAAGGCGAATGCGGATTCGCAGATCGCCTGCTGGAACCTCAGCGACTTCAAGAAATAATAGCAGGCGACCGCCGCGCGCTCGGCGGTCGCTTTCCTCCCTCTGCGAGACGCAGCAAATATGCAAGAGACCCTGACGCGGTTGCGCTATCGCTATTGGCCGGATCATTGGCTGGGCGAAATTCTCTCCAAGCGCTGGACCGAGACGGCGATTCCCGTCATGGTGCTGCTGATCGTCGGCTTCTGGTTGACCCGCTCGATCGACAATTTCCTGTCGTTGTCGAGCCTCGCCGACACGGCGCGGCAGGCCGGGGAGATAGGCTTCATCGGGCTTGGCATGGCGCTCGTCGTCATCGTCGGCGGCATCGATCTCTCCGTCGGCTCAATGTTCGCGCTCACCGATTTCTGCGCGCTTTATCTGCTCGATGTCGTCGGCGCGCCGGTCCCCGTCGTCGTCGTGGCGACGATCCTGTGCGGGGCGTTGCTCGGCGCGGTCAACGGCGTGCTGATTGGTTATCTGAGGCTGCGCGCCTTCATCACCACGCTCATCACGCTCATCATCTACCGCTCCGCTTTCGATCTGCTGATCCAACAATATTCCAACGACGTCGCCGCCGCGCTGCCAGACATCCCGTCGTGGAATTTCATTGGCGGCGGCGCGCTCTTTGGCGTGCCGAGCGTCGCCGCGCTCTATATCGTGGTGGCGATCTTCGGCCACATCTTCCTGACGCGCCTGCGTCCCGGCTGGCACATCACGGCCATAGGCGGCTCG
>JAJYDD010000167.1 GCA_021777795.1 Pseudomonadota bacterium
CCGATTCGGCGCCGAGGGCGTCACCCGGATTGATAAAGCGGCGCCGCTGCCCCCTTCCCGCCCGGGGAAAGCGGCGCGCTCGGCCGCCGCCAATCCCTTCGGCTCGCTAGTGGTCGATGCGTTCAACACGGCGCCGGCGCCGGCGCCCTCGTTTCCGGTGTTGCGGGGCAGCACACCCTAGCCGCGGCCTCGCCAGATTGGGCTTGACGCCTTGGCGCGGATAAGTTTCGACGCGGCGGACCCTTCGTCCGACCGCCGCCCGCCCCGAGAGACACGCATGATCCCCCGCTATTCCCGGCCCGAAATGACCGCCGTGTGGTCCCCCGCGACGCGGTTTCGCATCTGGTTCGAGATCGAGGCGCACGCCTGCGACGCCTTGGCCGAAATCGGCGTGATCCCGAAGGAGAGCGCGCGCGCGATCTGGGAGAAGGCCGGCCATGTCGAATTCGACGTCGCCCGCATCGACGAGATCGAGCGCGTCACCAAGCATGACGTCATCGCCTTCCTGACCCATCTGGCCGAGTTCATCGGCCCCGATTCGCGTTTCGTGCATCAGGGTCTGACCAGTTCCGACGTGCTCGACACATGCCTCGCCGTGCAGTTGCAGCGCGCCAGCGATCTTCTGATCGCCGACGTCGACGCCTTGCTGGCGGCGCTGAAGCGCCGCGCGTTCGAACACAAGATGACGCCGACCATCGGCCGGTCGCACGGCATCCACGCGGAGCCCACGACCTTCGGCCTGAAACTCGCCGGGGCTTACGCCGAATTCGTGCGGGCGCGGGCGCGTCTGGCAGCGGCGCGCGAGGAAATCTCGACCTGCGCTATCTCCGGCGCCGTCGGCACCTTCGCCAATGTCGATCCCCGCGTCGAAGCGCATGTGGCGGCAAAGCTCGGCCTCAAGCCGGAACCGATCTCGACCCAGGTGATCCCCAGGGATCGCCACGCGGCTTTCTTCGCCGCGCTGGGCGTGGTCGCCTCCTCGGTCGAGCGGCTCGCCATCGAGATCCGCCATTTGCAACGCTCCGAGGTGCTGGAGGCGGAGGAATATTTCTCCGAAGGGCAGAAAGGCTCCTCGGCGATGCCGCACAAGCGCAACCCCGTGCTGACCGAGAACCTCACCGGCCTCGCCCGGTTGGTGCGCAGCGCCGTGACGCCGGCCTTGGAGAACGTGGCGCTCTGGCACGAGCGCGACATCTCCCATTCCTCGGTCGAGCGCGGCATCGCCCCCGACGCGACGATCACGCTCGATTTCGCGCTGGCGCGGTTGGCGAACGTCATCGACAAGTTGGTCGTCTACCCCGAGAACATGCGCCGGAATCTCGACCGGCTCGGCGGCCTCGTCCATTCACAGCGCGTATTGCTGGCGCTGACGCAGAAGGGGGTTTCGCGCGAGGACGCCTATGTTTTCGTGCAGCGCAACGCCATGCCGGTCTGGCGCGGGCAGGGGGATTTTCTGACGCTGCTGAAGGCGGACAAGGAGGTGCGGGCGGCGCTGTCGGAGGGGGAATTGGAGGAGTTGTTCGACCTCGGCTACCATTTCAAGGCGGTGGACGCGATTTTTGGGCGGGTGTTTGGGGAGGGGTGAGCGATCGCTTGACGAAGTAGCTACCGGTGGCTACTTTCCAGTTCATGCGGAAAGTCGGCGTCAAAGCCTTGAAGAACGAACTCAGCAAACATCTCCGCGCGGTCGCGGCCGGGGAAACGATCCTTGTGACGGACCGAAGCCGCGTGGTGGCAGAATTGCGTCCGCCGCAGCCTGCGGAGGAAGGCGACGAGGCCGCGCGCAACTGGGCGCGGTTGATCCGCGAGGGGATCGTGACGCCAGCGAAGCGCCCATTCAGCGAGCCCATGCCGCCTCGCCTCCCGCCGCTGATGAATCTTGAAGATCTCATGCGCGAAATCGCCGAGGACCGGGAGGAGCGTTGATCTACCTGCATTCGTCGGTGGTGCTGGCGCGTGTCTTCGCCGAAGCCGCCTCCCCGGCCGAAGGGTTCTGGTCGCAATCGTTCACGTCCAGCCGGTTGCTCGTCTATGAGGTGATGAACCGCGTCAATTTGCGCCAGGATGTCGCCGGGGTCAGGGAGAATGCTCAGGCGATCATCGACCGGATCGAACTGATCGAACTTTCGCCTGTCGTCCTCACCCGGGCGCTCGCGCCGTTTCCCGTACCTGTGAAGACGCTTGACGGACTGCATCTAGCCACCATGCATTATTTGCTCGCGAACGGGCAACGCATCCGCCTCGCTTCCTACGACAAACGGCTCACCGAGGCGGCGAAAGCGATCGGCGTCGATATCGAAGCCGGGTTGTGAGCTTGGCATACGCTACGCAGCAAAGGGGCGATCCGAGAAGGAAAAAGCGTCGCTAAAGCCCGCTCTACGGCGAACAAACCAGAAGAAGCGGACATTCTCCCCCTCACCTCCCCACCATCTCCCTTGCAATAATCAGCCGCATGATCTCATTCGTCCCCTCCAGAATCCGATGCACGCGCAGATCGCGCACGATCTTCTCGACGCCGTAATCGGCGAGATACCCGTAGCCGCCGAACATCTGTAGCGCCCGGTCGGCGACGGAAAAGCCGGTGTCGGTGGCGAAGCGTTTGGCCATCGCGCAAAGCTGCGTCGCATCCGGCGCCTTGGCGTCCAAAGCCGCCGCCGCGCGCCACAACAAAGTCCGCGCGGCCTCAAGCTCCGTCGCCATGTCGGCGAGCGTGAATTGCAGCGCCTGGAACTCGTCGAGCCGTTTGCCGAACGCCTTGCGCTCCTTCATGTAAGCCAGCGCCTTGTCGAGCGCCGATTGCGCGCCCCCGAGCGAGCAGGCGCCGATGTTGAGCCGGCCGCCGTCGAGGCCGGCCATCGCGATTTTGAAGCCGATGCCCTCCTCGCCCAACCGGTTCTCGACCGGTACGCGGCAATCCTCGAAGATCACCGCGCGCGTCGGCTGGGCGTTCCAGCCCATTTTGCGCTCGTTGGCGCCGAACTTGAGCCCAGGCGTTCCGCCTTCGACGAGGAAGGTCGAGATGCCGCGCGGGCCTTCGTCACCGCTGCGCGCCATCACGACATAGAAATCGCGTTCGTTGCCGGCGCCGGAGATGAACTGCTTTTGCCCATTGAGCACGTAATGGTCGCCCTGCCGCGTCGCGCGCGTGCGCAAAGCCGCCGCGTCCGAACCCGCGCCCGGCTCGGTCAGGCAATAGCTCGCCAATCTCTCCATGCTGAGCAACGGCGGCAGGAATTTTTCGCGCTGCGCGGGGCTGCCGAAACGGTCGATCATCCAGGCGCACATGTTGTGGATGGAGATGAAGGCCGAGATCGCCGGGCAGCCAGTGGCGAGGGCCTCGAAGATCAGCGCCGCGTCGAAACGGGTGAGCCCGGAGCCGCCGACGTCCTCGCGGATATAGATGCCGCCGAGGCCGAGCGGCGCGGTCTCACGGATAACATCGACGGGGAAATGCTTTTTCTCGTCCCATTCCAGCGCGTGCGGCGCGAGCTTTTCGCGCGCGAAATCGAGCGCCATGTCGCGAATGGCGATGTGATCCTCGTTGAGCGCGAACATGAGGGTCTCCGACGGTTAGGGTCCGAGGTCCGCAGCCTCGATCAACTCGCGGGTATAGACCTCAGCCGGCCGCGCGAAAACCTCCGCCGCGGCCCCGCGCTCCACCACCCGCCCCTCCTTAAGCACGATGACGTCGTCGGCAAAGGCGCGCGCGAGGCCGAGATCGTGGGTGATGAACAGATAGGCGAGGCCACGCTCGGCCTGCAAGCGCGCCAGCAGCTCCAGAATGTCGCGCTGCACGGCGCGGTCGAGCGAGGACGTCGGCTCGTCGAGCGCGATCACCGCCGGCTCCACCGCCAAAGCGCGGGCGATGGCGACCCGCTGGCGCTGGCCGCCGGACGAAGCGTCTGGCTCGCGGGCGCCAAAAGCGGGATCGAGGCCGACCGCTTCCAGCGCCCGCCGCGCCGCGCCGGCGCTCAGGCGCCCTTGCGCGCGCAACCCTTCAACCACGATGTCGTCGATGGAGAAGCGCGGCGACAGCGCCGCGAATGGGTCCTGAAAGACGATTTGCACGGCGCGTCGGGCTTCACGCAGGGCGGCGCCTTCAAGCCGCGA
Source organism: Pseudomonadota bacterium (assembly GCA_021777795.1). Lineage (GTDB taxonomy): Bacteria > Pseudomonadota > Alphaproteobacteria > Rhizobiales > Beijerinckiaceae > Roseiarcus. The sequence goes on from JAJYDD010000167.1 coordinate 4,111, forward strand.
GACCGAGCGCCCGAGCCAGCGGATGTCGCCCTGCGCCGGTTGCAGCCGCAGCAGCGCGCGCGCCAGCGTCGATTTGCCCGATCCGGATTCGCCCACGACCGCCAGCGTGCGCCCCCGCCGCAGCGCCATACTGACGCCCTGCACGGCGGACTTGCGCTCATAGGACACTCGCAGATCGTCGCAGGCCAAGACTTCCGGCGCCTGCTCGTCGCGACCGGCGGCGGCGCGCGGCGGCGCGGCCTCGATGAGGCCTCGGGTGTAGGCCTCGCGCGGCGCGGCGAACACGGCGGCCGTCGCGCCTTCCTCGACCACGCGGCCGGCGCGCATGACATAGACCCGCGCGGCGTAGCGGCGCGCCAGCCTCAGATCGTGCGTCACCAGGATCATCGCCAGGCCCAGCGCCCGCCGCCGCTCCTCCAGCGCATCGAGGATGCGCTTTTGCACCGTTGCATCCAGCGCGGTCGTCGGCTCGTCGGCGATCAGCAGGTCCGGGCGATTCGCGAGCGCCATCGCGATCATCACCCGCTGACGTTCGCCGCCGGAAAGCTGGTGCGGATAGGCGCCGGCCCGTCCCGCGCCGCCGGCGATGCCGACTTCCTCCAGCAGCGCCCGCGCCCGCGCTTTCGCCGCCGCGCCGCCGTGCGCCGAGATCGGCGCCGCGATCTGCGCCCCGACGCGCACGAGCGGATCGAGCGCCGTCATCGGTTCCTGAAAGACGAAGGTGATGCGGTCGCCGCGCAGCCGGTCGAGCGTCGCGCGCGGCGCGCCGATGAGTTGCTGGTCGCCAAACCGCGCCGAGCCCATCACCCGCGCCCCCGCGTCGAGCAGGCCGAGCGCGGCGAGCAGGGTTTGGCTCTTGCCCGACCCCGATTCGCCGACCACCGCCACCGCCTCGCCCGCATCCACCCTGAGCGAGACGCCGACGACCGCCGTTCCCGCCGCATATTCGACGCTGAGATCGTCGATGGCGAACAGCGGCTCGCTCATCTCAGGCGCCCGCGAGTCGCCGAATCCTCACCGATGAAGGCGAAGCCGTAGAGCAGCAACATCAGCAGCGCCGCCGGCGCGATCAGCAGCCAGGGCGCGTCTTGCAGATGGCGCGCGCCCTCGGCCACCAGCACGCCGAGGCTGGTCAGCGGCTCGCGCACGCCCAGACCCAGAAACGACAGGAAGCTCTCGACCAGGATGACGCGCGGCGCCAGCACCGCGAGATAGGCGAACACCAGCCCCGCGATGTTGGGCGCGATATGGCGGGCGAGAATCGCCGCCGGCCCGACGCCCAGCGAGCGCGCCGCCAGGACGAATTCGCGCGATTTTAGGCTCAGCGTCTGGCCGCGCGCCAGGCGGGCCATGTCGAGCCATTCGACCGCGCCGATGGCGACGAACAACAGCACGAAGCGGCGGCCAAAAAACGCGGTGAGCAGAATGACGAAGAATATGAACGGCAGCGCATAGAGCGCGTCCACCGCGCGCATCATGACGAGGTCCGTCTTGCCCCCGGCATAGCCGGCAATCATCCCATAGGCGACGCCGAAGCCGAGCGCGACGGCGGAGCCCAGAACGCCGACCAGCAGCGAGACGCGCCCGGCCAGCATCAGCCGCGCAAGCAGATCGCGCCCGTTGGGGTCGGCGCCGAGCGGCAGCCACAGCCGCTTCAAGGGCGCCGCGACCTCGATTTCGCGCCCCTGCGCCCGGCTTTCAAGCACTTTCGCCGGCCCGAAAGCGTCGGAGCGGGCGAAATAGACCAGCGCGCGCAGATCGACGGGGATGTCGGCGCTAAGGCGGGCGCTCGCCATGCCGTCGGCGATGCTGATGTCGCTCGCCTGGACCCGCATCCGCCCGGCGACGCGAGACAAGGCGGCGCGGGCCTCCGGCGCTGTCGGATGCGGGCGCAGCGACGGCGCGGCGCGCACGTAATCGGGATAGACGACCGAGAATTCGCGCCCCGTCGCGAGCGGCCCGGCGATGCAGAAGATCGCGACCATCGCCAGAAGGACCACGCCGAGCCGGCGGGCGAAGTTCACGGGCGCACCCGGGGATCGACGAAGGCATAGGCGATGTCGACCAGCAGGTTGACGAGGACAATGGCGCCCGCCGCCAGCAGCACCACGCCGAGGCTCACCGTGTAATCGCGGTCGAGCGCGCCCTGGACGAAATAGCGCCCGACCCCCGGCAAGCCGAACAGCGTTTCGACGACGACCGACCCGGTCATCACCGAAACGGCGGCGGGGCCGAGATAGGAGACCAGCGGCAACGCCGCGAAGCGGAACGCGCGCGCCAGCCGCACCCGTTCGGGCAGGCCATAGGCCAGCGCCGTGCGTTGGCTGGGCGCCGCCAGCGCCTCCATCGCGGCGCTGCGGGTCAGCCGCGCCACCGCCGCGACCAGCGGCGCCGCCAGCACCGCGACCGGCAGCACGTAATGCGCGAGCCCGCCGGCGCCGCCGACCGGCAGCCATTTGAGCCTGAGGCCAAAGACGAATTGCAGCACCGGCCCCAGCACGAAACTCGGCGTCGTGATCCCGAGACTGGCGATGACGAGAATGACGTAATCGAGCGCCGAGCCCGCCCGCGCGGCGGCGAGGAGGCCGGCGCCGGCGCCCAGCGGCAAGGCGATCGCCAGCGCGCTGGCGCCGAGAGCGGCCGAGAACGGCAGCGCCTGACCGAGCAATTCGGCGACCGAATAATCGCGCCAGGCCAGGCTCGGCCCGAGGTCGCCATGCGCCAGGGCGCTGAGATAATCGAGGAACTGGCGCCACAGCGGCGCATCGAGATCGTAGACGCGACGCAGCGTCGCCAGGGCCGCGGGATCGAGCGGCCGCTCTGCGTCGAACGGGCCGCCCGGGGCCAGACGCATCAGCGCGAACGACAGCGCCAGGATGACGAGCAGCGTCGGGATCGCGGTCAGGGCGCGGATGAGGATCATCCGCCGCATGTTCACTGCCCCTTCGCCGGCCGCCATTCCGCCGCGAGTCCCTCGACGATCAACAGCGCCACGCCGGCGCTGATGGCGGCGTCGGCGAGGTTGAACACGAAGAAGTGACGCCCGAGGGCGTGCAGATCGAGAAAATCGACCACCGCGCCGTCGTCGGCGCGGTCGATGGCGTTGCCGAGGGCGCCGCCGATGATGAGGCCGAGCGCGGCGCCGGTGAGCGGGGTTTTCACCCGCCAGAGCCAGACACAAAGGGCGGCGACGATGGCGAGCGAGAAGCCCGCCAGCAACGCCGCGCCGAGCGCGCCGTTCTGTCGCAACAGGCTGAACGAGACGCCGCGATTGTAGCGCAGCGCCAGATCGACGAAGGGCGCCAGCGGCCCGCCATGCAGCGCGCCGGAGGCGAAACCGCGCGTGATGGCGAACTTGCTCGCCTGATCCAGAGCCAGCGCCAGCGCGGCCAGAAGCACCCCGAGCTTTTGCGGGCTCACGCCTTTTTCCACTCGCGCAGCGCCTTGGCGTCGCGTGGCGTCACGTCGGGGAATTCGGGGTCGGCGGTCGCGGGGTCGAAATAGCGCCAGGAGCGCGCGCATTTGACGCCTTCGGCCCGCTTCACCACCACGGCCGCGCCCGGCGCATCCGCATGGCGAAAGGCGCCTTCGGGCGCGGGGCCGGGCTCGATGCTGAGATCGGAGACGATGCAGACCTCGGCGAAATCGACGCCGTCGAGCGCCGCGCGCCAGGCCTCATCCTCGATATAGAGCACGGGCGCGGCCTCCAGCGACGAGCCGATCTCCTTGGCGGCGCGGGCGATTTCCAGCGCGCCGGTGACGACGGAGCGCAGCTTGCGCAGGCTGTCCCATTTCGCCGCCAGTTCGGGATCGCGGAACGTCTCGGGGATTTCCGGAAACGGCTCCAGATGCACGGAGCCGCCTTGCGCGTAGCGGGCGCCCCACGCCTCCTCGGCGGTGAAGACGAGGATCGGCGCCAGCCACACCGTCACGGCGCGGAAGATGCGCTCGATCGTCTCCAAGGCGCCCAGACGCTTGAGGCTGGAGACCGGCTCGCAATAGAGCGCGTCCTTGCGCACGTCGAAATAGAACGCCGAGAGATCGGTGTTGAGGAAGGCCGACAGCGCCGAGACGACGCGCGCGAAATCGAAATCGGCATAGGCCTTGCGCACTTCGACATCGAGTTCGCTCAGGCCATGCAGCATCAGCCGGTCGAGCGGCTCGATCATCGAGAACGCCAGCGTGCGATTGCGGTTGTAATGGCCGAGCATCCCCAGCATCCAGCGCAGGCTGTTGCGCAGCTTGCGGTAATTGTCGCTCACC
>JAJYDD010000168.1 GCA_021777795.1 Pseudomonadota bacterium
CCTGAGAAGGTGACGGGCATCGTGGCGATCGAGGGCCTCAGCCATTCGCCCAAGCTCATCGCCGAGCAGCGCGCGGTTCCCATCGAGCAGCGCCTCACGCAATGGATCGCCCGTCAGCGCGAGAACGCGCAAAAACCGCCGCGTCGCTACGCTTCGCTTAGCGAGGCGACGGCGCGGCTGGCGGCCGAGCATCCGCGCCTCGATCCCGAATTCGCCGCGCATCTGACGCGCTGCGGCGTGCGCGCGCACGACGACGGAAGCGTCAGCTTCAAGTTCGATCCGGCGCTGCGCGTCTTCCCGCCGGTCGAGATGGCGGCCGAGGAGGTGTGGCGGCTGTGGTCTCTGGTCGCCTGCCCCGCCTTGCTGATCTATGGCGCGCAATCCTGGGCCTCCAATCCGGTTCAGGACGGCCGGGCGCGACACTTCCAGAACGCCCGCGTCGAGACCCTGGAGGACGCCGGCCATTGGGCGCATCACGACCAGCGCCAAGCTTTTCTCAAGCGGACGCGCGAATTTCTGGACGCAGGCTAGCGACGTCGGCGACGCGGGGCACCAGCGCGACGGGGAAGGCGGAATCGAGGCCGCGCAGATCCGCCGCCTCGGTGACGAGCCCCGCCATCGCCAGCCCCACGGCGGCGGTGCAATCCAGCGACAGCGCCAGTTCGACGCCGCGCGCCTTGGCCAGCGATTCCAGGCGGCTGGCGATGTTGACGACGCGGCCGATGACCGTCGGCCGGCCCGCCTCGCCATAGCCGATGCGGCCGCTTACCAGCCGCCCGCCATGCAGACCCATCGCGACGCTGAGCGGCGCGCCGATCTCGCCCTCCAGCCGCGCATTGACGCGCGCCAGCGCCGCGTCGATGGCCAGCACCGCCGCGAAAGCGTTGCGGGTGGCGGGGCCGAGCCCGTCGGCGTGCTCGAACAAAGCCATCATGCCGTCGCCCATGTATTTGTCGACGATACCGCCGCTGGCCTCCACCGCGCGGCCGGCCTCGGCGAAGAAGGTGTTGAGGATATAGACGATGTCGAAGGCGAGCTTGGCCTCGCTGAGCGCCGTGAAGCCCCTGATGTCGAGGAACAGCACGGCCGCCACGCGCACCACGCCCGCCGCCTCCAGCCCGTCGCGCAACGCCGGCGCCGCCGTTTCCGGGTTCAACAGCCGCGTGACGGTGAGCGCCTGACGCGGCCTGATCTGGCAGGCGAGCCGCACATCGGGGCCGGCGCCGATGCGCTTCAGCAGCGCGGCTTCCGCCTCGGACGGCGCCGACAACCCCTGCGCCCCGTCGAGCACCCTGACCCGGCAGGTCGAGCAGCGCGCCTTGCCGCCGCACACCGACAGATGCGGCACGCGATGGGCGCGGCTGATCTCCAATAGCGTCGGGCCGGGCGCGGACAGCACCTTCGGCCCCGGTTGGTAGCAGATCGCCAGCCGCCGCCGCCCGCGCGCCGCCGCCGCGCTCGCCAGCGCGAAGACGAGCGCCAGCGCCAGCGCCGCCAGCGCGACGTGATTGGCGGTCGCCGCATGGGCCTGCAACAGCGGCAATTCGCTGCGGGGATAGGGCAGGGGCGCCGGCGCCAGCCGCTTGACCTCGCGGCCCGCGACCAGAAAACCCGCCAGCGCCGCGCCGGGGACCAGCGCGGCGAGGCCGGTGAGCGCCGGCAGGCTGCGCCGCCACCACGCCTCGCCCTTCAGCCATTGGTGCAGACCGATGCAGCCATGCGTCCACACGACGACGAGCAGCAGCGATTGGGCCGCCGCCGAGCGTGGCCACATCAGCCCGAGCACGGCGGGATAACGTATGATTGCGCCGGCCGCGCGCGGGCCGACGCCGGCCTCGAAAAAATGCGGCAATATCAGCGGGACGATGAGCGCGCCGCTTCCGAGTTGCCAGAGCGCGGCGCGCGGCAGCCGCCAGGTTTTCAGCCGGGCCACCCGCCACAGCGCCAGCCCCAAATGGACGATGACCGCCAACGCCAGCGCCAACGAGCCCGGCCCCGAGCGCGTCACCGCCAGTCGCCAATCTTGCATCGCCGTCATGGCGTCGAGGCTCCACAGACCCAGCGCCGCATTGAGGAAATGGAAAAGCGCGAAGGCGAACAGGGTGAGCCCGGAGGCCAGCCGCAAAGTGTCGAGGAAAGCGCCGGTGCGGGGGAGTTTCACGGCAGGCTCACCGGGCCGGGCTTAGTCGAGGCGGTCGGATTGGCGTGTGATCTGAGCGGCACAATCAGCTTTCGCGTCGCCGGACCAAGCTTTGAACCGCGGGGCGCGTAGCGTCATCCTGGCGTCGCATTCTCTCGGCGCGCGACGCCAGCCGTCCGGCGTGGGCGGCTAGTTCAAAGACCTGTTCGGCCGATTGGATGCGCTGCTCGGCTTCCAATATACGCAGATAATCGAGCGTGCTGATCTCCACGATGCGCTCGCGGTCGCGCACGACGACGCGCTTCAACACGGCTGTTTCTTCGCACAGCAAAAGACCGCGTTCGGCGCCCTGTAGGCGGTCGGGTTCTTCGATCACCTCGACTGCCGCGCGTTCGCCCAGATCGGGCTCGCGCAGATTTGGCATCGTCATTCGCGCCGCGTCGAAAATCTCATATGTCTTCGTCGCCGCGACTTCGATCCGCGAGCGATGTGTCTTGACCCAAGCGATGATGTCTTGAGCGCCCAGGCGCGCGGCGTCGTGTGTGGCTTCATAGAGAACGGCGTCGGGAATAACGAGGTCCGCGTCCGCATATAAAAGATAGTCGAGCGATTGAGCGACCGCCAATGTGATGAGCGGCCCCGTATCGACCACGAACAATTTTAGGTCACGGGACATGCTTGGGGAACATCCACTCACGGGCGATGTTCAACCTGGCTTCGCGTCCGTGAACCGGCGCGCGCGGCAATGGTAGGCTCGCCTCGTCGAGCAGGCGCAGAACGTCGCCATAGGTGGCCCCGCCAAGGCGGCGGCGTAATTCCAAGGCGGTCATCTCGCCTTTGGAAAAAGCTTGCAGCGCCCGTTGTGCGGCCTCGGTCATCGACGCCATCCTATCACAAACGAGGCGTTATGAAATGATCGGCGCCTGAGCGGCTCGGCGCCGGCCGTATCGCAACTCGCGCCTACGCCGCCAGATCGGCGACGATCGTATCCAACAGCGGCGCGCCCATCGGCGTCACCATGATGCGCCCGCCCGATTCCGTCACGAAACCGTCGGCCTCCAGCGATTCGATCTGGCTGCGGCTCAAGCGTCGTCCGCTGATCGCCTCGTAGCGGTGGATGTCGATGCCTTCGCGCAGCCGGAGGCCCATCAGCAGATATTCGTCGCTCTGCTCCTCCTGCGTCAGGGGATCGTCGTTGATGAGGCCGTGGCCGTCGCTCTCGACCTGGGCGAGCCACATTTCCGGGTGCTTCTCGGTCGCCTGGGCGCGCTTCGCGCGGCCGACGCTGACCCGTCCATGCGCGCCGGGGCCGATGCCGACATAATCGCCATAGCGCCAATAGACGAGATTATGCCGGGATTCGGCGCCGAGACGGGCGTGGTTGGAGGTCTCGTAGGCCGGCATTCCGTATTTCTCGGCGATCTCCTGCGTCGCGTCGAACAGGGCGCGGCCGAGGTCGTCGTCGGGCAGCGCCAGCTTGCCGGCGCGCCACAGCCGCTCGAAGATCGTATCGGGCTCGATGGTGAGCTGGTAGAGCGAGACATGCTCGGTGGCGAGCTTCATCGCCCGTTCCAATTCGGCGCGCCAGTCCTTCTCGCTCTGGCCGACGCGGGCGTAAATGAGATCGAACGACATGCGCGGGAAGATCGCCTTCGCGGTTTCCACCGCCGCGATCGCCTCGGCGACGGTGTGCCGGCGTCCGAGCGCGCGCAAGTCCGCGTCGTTGAGCGCCTGCACGCCGATGGAGACGCGGTTGACGCCGGCGCCCTGGTAGCCACGAAAGCGCCCGGCCTCGACGCTGGTCGGATTGGCCTCCAGCGTGATCTCGGCGTTGGGCTCGATGCGCCAGGCCTTGCCGATCATGTCGATGATCGTCCCCACCGTGCGCGGCGCCATCAGCGACGGCGTGCCGCCGCCGAAGAAGATCGAGCGCACCTGACGCTTGGGCGTCAGCTCGGCGCGGTGGGCGATCTCGCGTGCGAAAGCCTGCACGAAACGCGCCTCGTCGGGCGGCGTGGCCCTGACATGGCTGTTGAAATCGCAATAGGGACACTTGGCCAGACAGAACGGCCAGTGAACATAAACGGCGAACCCGGGATCGCCGAGGCCCGCCAAATCCGCCGAGGCGGCGATGTTTTCGATTCGGCTCATGACCATGTTATGCCAGCGCTCGCCCCGCCGCGCCACCGGCGCTTAACATTTTCTTCAGGAGATTAAGCATTGGAAACGCCTTGGGACCCGCCCTGGCGCACGCGCGGCGGTCATCGCCGCTGGCTGGAGGCCGAAGCCGACCGGCTGTTCCGGTTCTACGAGGCTGATTCGCTCGATTCCGCCGGCGGTTTTTTCACGCTCGACGATTTCGGCGCGCCGATGCCCGCCGTCACCGAGCGGCCGTTGCATCAGACGAGCCGCATGGCCCATTGCGCCGCCATCGGCGTGCTGCTCGGCCGCCCCGGCGCCTATGCTCTCCTCGATCACGCGATGGAGACGCTGTGGCGGCGCCACCGCGACCCCGCCCAAGGCGGCTATTTCTGGTCCTTCGACGCCGACGGCCCGCGCGACCGCCAGAAACTCGCCTATGGCCACGCCTTCGTGCTGCTGGCGGCTGCAAGCGCCAAATGCGCCGGCCACCCGCAAGCCGACCGGCTGATCGCCGACATCGCCGAGATTTTGCGCGCCCGCTTCTGGGAGGCGCGCCACGGCGCCAGCGCCGAGGAATTCGCCGAGGATTGGACGCCGTTCAGCGATTATCGCGGCCAGAACGCCAATATGCACCTGACCGAGGCGCTGATGGCCGCCTTCGAGGCGACCGGCGAGGCCGATTTCCTGTCGCGGGCCGAAAGCATCGCCGATCTCATCCTCAACCGGCGCGCCCGCGCCGCCGGCTGGCGCGTGCCCGAGCATTACCACAGCGACTGGACGGTCGATGGCGACTATCGCGGCTCCGACATGTTCCGCCCCTTCGGCTATACGCCGGGCCATGCGCTGGAATGGACGCGGCTGGCGCTGCAACTCTGGGCGCTCGGCGGGCGCCGCCTTGCCTGGCTGCCGGAAGCCGCCGCCGGCCTGTTCGCCGAGGCCGTCGCGCAGGGCTGGGACGCCGGGGGCGGCCTCTATTACACGCTGAATTACGACGGCACGCCGCGCGTGCGCGACCGGCTGTGGTGGCCGATTTGCGAGGGGATCGGCGCCGCGCATTTTCTCGGAAACGCCGAGGTCTGGTATCGCCGGTTCTGGGATTTCGCCGCCCGCCACCTGATCGACGCCCGCTGCGGCGGCTGGCGCTGCCAGCTCGGCGACGATCTACGCCCGATCCCCGGTTATTTCGCCGGCAAGCCCGACATCTACCACGCGCTCCAGGCCTGCCTCATCCCGCTTTACGGCGTCGAGGGCAGCCTGACGCAGGAGATCGCCGCAACCGGCCCTTGATATACCCCCCCGGGGTATCGTAGGGAAGCGCATGTCCCATACGATTCGCGATAAGCAGAAGCTGCTGGCGCGCGTGCGCAGGATCAGAGGCCAGGTGGAGGCGGTCGAGCGCGCGCTCGAACACGAGGCCGGCTGCGATGAGGTGATGCACCTGATCGCGGCGACGCGCGGCGCGATCTCCGGCCTGATGGCCGAGGTCGTCGAGGAACATGTGCGCACCCATCTCGTCGATGTCGAGCGCCATCCCGACGCGCTGAACCACGAGGCGGTCGAGCAGCTCCTCGATGTCGTGCGGACCTATCTCAAATGAGGCGAACCCCATGAGCTTCAGCGACAGCGCGCCGCTCCACAGCCATGTGTTCCTGGGCGAGGACCACCAGAGGAGCGAACGCAAGACCTGGGCGGTGATCTGGCTTTGCACCGCGATGATGATCGGCGAGATCATCGGCGGCTGGCTGTTCGGGTCGATTGCGCTCATCGCCGACGGGATGCACATGAGCACCCACGCCGGCGCCCTGCTGCTGGCGGCGCTGGCCTACACCTTCGCCCGCCGCCACGCCCATGACGAGCGCTTCACCTTCGGCGCCGGAAAGTTCGGCGATCTCGCCGGCTTCTCTAGCGCCATCATCCTGGCGATGATCGCGCTGCTGATCGGCTACGAGGCCGCGACCCGGCTGTTCGCTCCAGTGCCGATCCATTTCGCCGAGGCCATCGCCGTAGCCTGCCTCGGCCTGGCGGTGAATATCGCCAGCGCCTGGCTGCTGGGCGGCGGCGATCACGGCCACAGCCACGGTCATGGCCATAGCCACGGCGGACATCACGATCACGACGAGGCGAAATTCATCGCCACTGACATCGGCGACGTCGAGCTTGACGTTTTCGAGGACGGCGTGCCGCCGCGGTTCCGGCTGCGGGCGCTGTCCGGCGCGGCGCTGTCTGTCGAGTCCGCTTCTGTGGAGACCCTGCGACCCGACGGCGCGCGGCAGACGTTCGCCTTCGTCGCGCGCGACGGGTTCCTCGAATCGGTCGAGGACATCCCGGAGCCGCATCAGTTTCAGGCCGAGGTCGGCATCGCCGGCAAAGTCTATCCGGTCGCATTCGAGGAGCATGAACATGCCCACGGCGCCGCCGCGCGCGACAACAATATGCGCTCCGCGGTCGTGCATGTGATCGCCGACGCCGCCGTTTCGGTGCTGGTCATCGTTGGGCTGGTCCTGGCCTGGGCGTTCGGCTGGCTCTGGATGGATCCGCTCGCGGGCCTCGTCGGCGCGGTCGTCATCGCCTCCTGGGCGGTTACGCTCATCCGCGACACCGGCGCCATCCTGCTCGATATGTGTCCGGACGGACAAATGCGGGGCAAGATGCGCGCCGCGCTGGAGGAGGACGGCGTTCAACTCGCCGATCTCCACCTGTGGCGGCTCGGCCCCGGCCATCTCGGCGCCATCGTGTCGGTGGTCACGCCGCAAGATCGCGACGAGGCCTATTTCCGCGCCAAGCTGGCGCGGTTCCGCTCCGTTTCGCATTTGACGATCGAAGTGCGCCAGGCGGCCTGAGGGCCGTCCGGCGGCGTATCACTCCGCCGCCTCCGGTCTCAACCGCCGGATGAGGCGCGGGCGCCAGACGCCGAGCACGACATTGGCGGTCGAGACCGCCAGCAACAGCCAGAGCGTGCCGATCTCGCCGCCGGAAACGCCGGCGAGCGTCGCCGGGTCCAGCCGTCCGGCCAAGGCTTCGGCGCTGAGCCGGGCCTCGTCCTGAATAGGGGCGAGCGCGTGCAGGCCGCCGGCGAAAATCAATATCCCCGTCGCCGCTTTGATCCACGCCCAGCCGGCGTCGTGAAAGGCCCGGGTGACGGCGATGGCCAGCAGGCCCGGGATCAGCGTCAGAATGAGGGAGGGGAAAACCACCCAGACGGCGGTCTCATCCATCGCCCCTCGCATGAGCGCATATCTGGAGAGCGCCGACGGCGGCGGCGTCAGCCGCGCCATGACCAACAGCGCCGCGAGCGACCCCATGAACCCGATCGCCCCCATCTCGTGGAGAAATTTGAGCAGCCGTCGCAAAGCGTTCCCGAGATCGCGTTTCTGTCGCGCGCCAAGGATAGCCGAAGTCGGCGCCGCCGCCTAATCCCGCTTCCTCTCCCGCATCCGCTCGAAGATGGCGAACAGCGTCGGAATGACGAAAATGCCGATCAGCGCGCCCGCCAACATGCCGCCGAACACCGGCGTGCCCACCGCGCGCCGGCTCGCCGCGCCTGCCCCGCCGGCGATCACCAGCGGCAGCACGCCGAGGATGAAGGCGAAGCTCGTCATCATCACCGGCCGGAAGCGCAGCCGCGCGCCCAACTCCGCCGCCTCTGCGATCGACTTGCCGGCCTTGCGCTGGTCGATGGCGAATTCGACGATCAGGATGCCGTTTTTGGCCGCCAGCGCCACCAGCACGACGAGACCGATCTGGGAATAGACGTCGAAACTGCGCCCCGCGATGACGATGGCGACGATCGCGCCAAGCACGCTGACGCTGACCGACAGCAGCACCGAGATCGGGATGTTCCAGCTTTCATAAAGCGCGACCAGGAACAGATAGGCGAACAGGATCGCCAGGCCGAGCACGATCGAGGTTCCGCCCGCCGCCGCCTTCTCCTGCAACGCCGTGCCGGTCCATTCGTAGGCAAAGCCGTTGGGCAGCGTCGAGGCGGAGACCCGCTCCATTGCGGTCAGCGCCTCGCCGGAACTGGCGCCGGGGCGCGCCGCGCCATTGATCTGCGCGGCGCGGAAGCCGTTGTAGCGCGTCAGCAGG
>JAJYDD010000169.1 GCA_021777795.1 Pseudomonadota bacterium
TGCGTTGCGACGCGCCCTGCGCGGTCGGCGGCGCGACGCCGCCGCGCAGCCGCGCGATGAGCCCGGTGACATCAGCCATTTTCGCCCTCAAATCGTAATCGGCGACGAACGCCTCGCCGGCGCTGCAAAACCCCGGCCGCCGCAGCGCCTCGGGAGTGGAGGCGCGCAGGATGCGCGCGGCGTCGGCTACGTTCGGCTTGCCGTAGCACAACAAGCCGCAGCGCCCGAGCCTATCGGCGATCGCCGTCGTCGCCGAGAAGGCCAGGATCGGCACGCCGAGCGCCAACGCCTCGCCGACGACGAGCGGATTGGGATCCTCGCGCGACGACAGGAAGAACAGATCCATGATCGCCATGTAGGGATAGGGATTGTCGACGGCGCCGGCGACATAGAGGTTGGGCAGCGCGCGCAGGTTGAAGCCGGCATAGGCGATGTTGTCGCCGGCCTCCTGCGGCCGCCAGCCGCCGACCCAGAGGAAATCCACCTCCGGCACGGCGGCGGCGGTCTCCAGGAAAATGTCGGCGCCCTTGCGATAGGAGGCATGGCCGCACATGCCGACGATCAGCCGCTCGCCCGGTTCCAGCGCCTCGCCGCGCGCGTTGACGGGGCTCGCCGCCGCCTCCTGCGCCGCCTGTCGGACGTCCTCGATCTCGACCGCGACGCCGAAGGTCGCCATCTCGGCCGGCGCGGCATGGAAAACCTCGATGAGGTCGCGCGCGATGTCGTCGGCGGCCAGCACCAAGGCGTCGGCGGCGCGCATCACTTCGAGCTTGGTCACGTCATGGGCGAGCAGGCTCACCATGTCGGCGGATTTCTCGTGCACATGCAGCACGACCTTGCGCTTCAGCGCCGCTCCCGCGAAGGCGAAGACGGAACTCGCCAGCGAATTGACATAGACGACATCCGTGGCGTGACGGTCGAGCATCTGCTCGGCCAAGCGCAGCCGCTCCGCGAACGGGCGGCGGTGGTCGAAGGGTTCTCCCCGGCAGATCATGAGATCGCGCCCGCCGAGCGTCTCCTGAAGCCAGGGCGCCAGCGGCCCGTCCTTCATCACGATGACGCGCACCTCTTCGCCGCGCGCCAGTTCGCGCGCGATCAGCGCCCCGACGCGCGGGGCGCCGGTGCGCGTCGCCTCGTGGATCGCGAAGGTTATCGCCATAGAACCTCGTAACCCATCTGGCGGACGAGCGCGGGAACGGCGCGCTCGACGCCGTGCGCGATCTGCCCGTCCTTGTGGAACTCGATGTCCTTGTCCGTGCCGTCCTCGAAGGCGAGCCCGCGCAAGGTCTCGAACAGCCGCGCCACGATTTCGGATCGCATCAGGAACATGAAGCCGCTGAGATAATCGACCTCGCGGTTTCCCCCGCGCACGCCCAGAATATCGAGCAGGCGCTCGTATTGGTCGATGTTCTTGCCCATGTCGTGCGAGCGCCACTCCTTCGCCCCCATCATGCCGAGGCGCGGATTGTCGCGGAACTGCTTGAGGCCTTCGCGCGCGACCTCGGGGCTCCCGGCGATGGCGCTGAGCAGCGAGCGGCGCCAATATTCGCCGGTCTCGGCGGCGATATGCGGGCTTTTCTTCGAGTGCATGAACGCGAACACGTCGTAACGCGCGATGTCGATATGCTCCAGCAGCCGGGTGAAGCCGCCGATGTCGCGCCCGAGATCGTTGGAGAGCATGAGGAAGGCGCCGGGGCAGATGGCGCGCAATTCCTCCTGCAACGCCGGCGTCCAAGCGGCGTCCACGACATTGATGAAAATGTCGAAGGTCGCGTCGCGAAAATTCTGCGCGAAGGCCACGAGTTCGGGCAGCAGGTCCGGATAGAAGGCGTGAATGAGGATGCAGGCCTCGACCCGCTCGGCCTGCCGGGCGACGCGCAAAGGCTCGGCCGGGCTCGGCAGGTCGATGTCGAGATCGGCGAATTTGAACAGCCATTTGCCGATCATGCGCCGCTCGTGCCGGCCATAGCGGCCGTAATGGTAGAGCGCGCTGGTCAGCCGGCCCTTGAAGCCGGCGAGATCGGGATAGAAGCCGACGTAATCATCGAGCACGAAGCCGAGCGGAAGATCGCGCACGCGCATTTCGGAGAGCCGCATCATCCGCGTCAGCGAGGCGATGCGCTGCTCGCGCGCGCCGCGGCTGCGGTAATGGGCCTCCAGCGCCGAATCGTCGCGGTCGGCGAGATCGGGGTTGGCGTCGCGATAGATGTCGGCGCGGAAATCCTCGACGCCATTCTCGGCGATGAGGTCGCGCACGAAGCCGATCAGCCGTGGATCGACCGGCCCTTCCATGCGCGCGAGGCTGCGCAATTCGCCGGGATGCGCCAGCGCATGTTCCAGCGCCCCGGCGCCGCCCGCGATCCCGCGCTGCTTGTTATAAAACTCTCCCGAGAACACTGGATGACAGACAAGCCCCGCCGCCTCGCCCTCGCGCAGGTAATGGAGCAGCGCCGGCTCGGCGAGGTCCAGCCTATTTTGCTCGCGGTAGAACACGGGATCGAAAAACAGGTTCGGCAGCAGCGTCTCGTCTCGAAAGCCATGCGCGATATAATGCGCGTAAGGCGGCTCGGCGAGCTTGCGGCCGAGTTCGATCTCGACCTGATAGCGGTAGAGCGCGGCGTCGAAGACGGGCGAGAGCGGAAAGCCGTAGTATTCAGGCGTCAGGATGAAAGTTTCAAGCGGAACGTCGGTCTCCTCGCCGAGGCCGAAGGCGGCCAGGAAACGGCGCGTGTCGAACAAAGGCGAAGGATCGAGCCGCGCCCGCCCGCCCGTCTCCAGATAATGCGCCAGCGGGTTGATCGCGACGTCGCCGCTAAGGTGGCGCTCGCGATAGAAGGCGACGTCGAACAGCGGGTGCGGATCGGCGGGCGCGCCGGCGCGCACAAAATCGAGCAGCGGATCGCCGCCTTCGAGCTGGCGCAGGCGCTTGTAATAGTCGGGCGAGAACAGCGGGCTCGGGCTCGCGCCGTCGCGCCAGCCCGCCAGAACGTAATGCAGCAGCGGGTTGGCGACCGCCTCCTGCGGCGCGGCGACGCGATCGAGATAGTGGAAGGGGTCGAACAGCGACGCGATCTCGGCCGCGTGACGCTTCACCTCCGCCGAAAGGGCGGGCGAGGCCGCGATGTCGGCGAGCAGCCGGTCGGCGAAGCGGCGCGCCGGGCGAGCCTCGCTTGCGCACAGAAAGGCCAGCAGCCAATCGCGCATTCGCGCCTCGCGGCTTTGCGCCGGCTTTGGCGGCGCGGCGCCCGGCAGCGCGGCCGCCTTGCCGAGCGCGCGCAGGAGATCGCCGACCGTCACTCCGAAGGCGCCAAGCTCGATCAGCGATCCATCCTCGACCACGCGCAGCGCGACGAACTTCGGCGAGGCCGGCGAGGCGAGATGGAGGCCTTGCAGCGCCTCGGCCAGCGGCTCAGCCGCTTCCGCCGGCAACGCCGCCAGATCGAGCGAGAATCCCGCGACATTGCCTTCCAGCACGGCGCCGATGTCGGGCCGATGCTCGCGGGTGGCGAAGCGCAAAACCTCGGCGCCCTTGGCCTCCAGCCGCAACAAGACGGGCGCGCGGGTGTCGGCGAGATCAACCGCCCAGCCCTGCAACGAGGCGCCAGAGACGCCATCGACCCCGGCCAGGAAGCGCGGCCCGCGCGTCTCCGGCGCCGGTTCCGGCGCGGCGACGCGGCCACGCGGCTTGCGCGTCTTCTCCGGCTCGGCGCTCTCGGCGCGCGGCATATTCGACCCCCGCGCGGTTTTCGCGCCCGCCATCGCTTGCTTCCCGCTATCGGCGCCGCTGACACGCCCCCGACGTTGAGGGTTGATTAGGCTGCGGCGCCGCAAAACTCAATTCCCCGGGGGGGGCCGGCTTGACCGCGCCGATGCGCCGCTCTACCCGGCCTCATTCCCACAAGGAGGACAGCCGTGACGCAAACCGTCGATTGCATCGTGCTGGGCGCGGGCTTTGTTGGGCTCGGCGCGGCGCTGGCCTTGCAGGCGCGTGGGCGCTCGGTCGTCATCGTCGAAAAGCACGGCGCGGCGGCGCGAGAAACCAGCCTCGGCAACACCGGCATCGTGCAGAGCGAGGCGGTCTATCCCTACACCTTCCCGCGCGGCGTCGCCGACATCGTCCGTGCGGCCCTGAACCGCGATTCCCGCGCCCATATCCGCCACGCGGCGCTGCCGGGGATGGCGTCGGCGCTGTGGCGCTATTGGCAAGCCTCCGCGCCCGGCCCGCGCGCGCGCAGCGGCGTCGCCTTGCGCGCGCTGGTGGCGCAGGCTGTCGTCGAGCACCGCCGCGTGGCCGCAGAGGCGGGCGCCGGGGCGCTCCTACGCGAGGGCGGCTGGATCAAGGCGTTCCGCAGCTCGCACGGCCAGGAACGCGGGCTGGCGGAGGCCGAGGAGACGCGGCCCTTCGGCGTGCCCTTCACCGCGCTCGACCGCGCCGCCCTGCTGGCGCTGGAGCCGAGCCTTGGGCAAGCCGCCATCGGCGGCGTGCATTTCACCGATCCCCTGACGACGCCCGATCCCGCCGCGCTCGGCGCCGCTTATCTTGCGCTGTTCGTCTCGCGCGGCGGCGCCATCGTCGAAGCCGACGCGCTGCGGCTGGAGAACGCTGGCGGACGCTGGCGGGTGATGGCGCCGTCCGGCCTCGTCGAGGGCCGCGAGGCGGTCGTCGCGCTGGGGCCTTGGTCGGACGCGCTGGCGCGCAAATTCGGCTACCAACTGCCGTTCTTCGTCAAGCGCGGCTATCACATGCACTATGCGCCCAGCGGCGGCGCGCTGACGCGGCCGGTGCTCGATTACGAGCGCGGCTATGTCGTGACGCCGATGGCGCGCGGCCTGCGGCTCACCACCGGCGCGGAATTCGCGCGCCCCGAAGATGCGCCCTCGCCCGCCCATCTCGACCGGTTGGAGCCGTTCGCGCGCGAAATCTATCCGCTGGGCGAGCGGCTCGACGCAGCGCCCTGGCTCGGCCGCCGGCCGTGCCTGCCCGACATGCTGCCGGTCATCGGCGAGGCGCCGCGCCACAAGGGGCTGTGGTTCGATTTCGCCCACCAGCATCTCGGCCTGACGCTGGGGCCGATCAGCGGCCGGCTGCTGGCGGAGGTGATGACCGGCGCCGAGCCGTTCACCGACCCCGCGCCCTATGCGATGACGCGGTTCGCCTAAGGCATCCGCGGCCCTATCGCGCGTAGCGGTAGAGCCCGCGGCCGGTGCGCTGAATCAACCCCGCCTGATTCATGCGCGAGAGAATGACCGAGAGATTGCCGGGCGAGACAGTGAGGCCGTAATCATCGAGCGCGGTTTGCAATTCGCGCACGGAGGCCTCGTTCTCCTTCAGGATGGCGAGCAGCATCTCCTGCGGGCTCGCGCCCGCGTCGCTGGGACGGGAACCGTCCAGGCTCCTTACATCGCTTCGGATATCGCGCTGGCCAAAACTTACAACGTTGGAGTCGATAGGCGGCGAGGGGGCGAGCGCATCCGTGATGATGTCGCGGGCGGCGCGTTCGGCCTCGACGCCCTCCGCCCGGCCTTCGAGCCGGGCGACCGCCCAGGCCAAGGCGTAGGCGCGTTCGACGGCCTCGCTAAGCTGTAGCTTCAAACGGACGATGGCTGTCCGGTCGCCGAACTCCGTCGCGGCCATGCCTGCCCCGCCTCCAACGCAACGCCGAATGTGACCTTCATTAAGTGTAAACTTTCTACTACCAACCCGCGCCGCTGACAACAAGACAACATTGCGGCAAGAGCAGAAAGGCGTTGAAGGCATGATTTTTTGAACAAAGCATGCACATAACAAGGACAAATTGCACGAAATACGAAGCGATTTAACGATACGTTAACCACATAGGCGAAAATATGTGGAAAACTCGTCGTAACGTATTTACGAACCGTCAACTATGTTGTAGGAAATTTTCAACACCGCGAACGAAGGCTACCCCCCATGCCCGATCCCACCGTACCGGCTTATGGCATGCTTGCTCTTTCCGTCGTCGCGTTGATTCTTGTCGTCCTGCTCGCGGTCAGCGTCAAGGTCCGCGCCATCTCCGGACGCCGCCTTAACGTGCGCGTCTATGATTTCGGCGCCCATCTCGATCTGCCGCCGGCCTTGAACTCGCGCAGCTACCGCTTCGCGCTCTATCTCACCATGAAATCGCTGCCGCGCGAGCCGGCCGAACCGCATCGGCGCGTCAGCGCCGCCGCGCCGCGCTGACGATCGCCCCCCGCGCGTCGGGAAGCTTCAAACCGCGCGGGGCGAACAGCTCGCGCTCTAGAAAATGGCCGGTGAGGCGAAAGGCGGCGGCGATGTCGGCGCCCGAAGGCGGCGCGCCCTCGGGCTCGCGCAGAAACCCCGGAAGCGCCAACAGCCGCTCGGCGTAGGGCGCCCCGGCTTCGGCGCTGACCGCCCGGCCAGATTTCGGCGATACGTAGACGAGGTTTTCGCGCGCGCCCGTCGCCGCGCATTGGGAAAGATCGAGCGCGAAGCCGCATTCCTCCAGCATCCGCGCCTCGAATCGCGCCAGCGCCGCCGGCGCCCTCACCTCGTCGTCGAGGGTCTCGATCACCGTCAGCAGCGCCTCGAACAGGCTTTCATGCGGGTCGCGCTCCGGCAGCAGCCGCAGCAGCGCGCCGATGATCGCCAGCCCCGCCAGCGCGACCGCGCTCGGCAGAAAGCGGCCGGCGCGCAGTTCCAGCGGCTCGATGGCGAAGGCGCCCAGATGCTCGTCGAGCCGCGCCCGCCAGACCAGGCCGAGGCTGTTGCCGGCCTGCAAGGCGGCGGCCAACCTCGCCGAGCGCGCCCCGCGCACGAGGCCGAGATGGCGGCCGTGGCCGCGCGTCATCGCCTCCAGCACCGCCGAGCCCTCGCCGAGCCGCTTGCAGCCGATCACCACGCCTTCGTCGCGCCATTCCATCGCCGCCTCAGCCCCGCAGATGGCGCGGCGGCGGCGCGCGCGCAAGCCGCAAGGCGGCCAGGAACGCCAGCCCCAGCATCGCTGCGATCATCGCCGCGACGCCGTTCCAGCCCCAATGCTGAAAAGCGAGCCCGCCGGCCCAGCCGTTGAAGCTGGAGCCGACATAATAGAAGAACAGATAGAGCGCCGAGGCCTGCGCGCGCCCCTCGTGGGCACGCAAGCCCACCCAGCTCGACGCGATCGAATGGGCGCCGAAGAAGCTCCACGTCACCAGCGCCACCCCGAGGATGACCGTGGCGAGATGGTTCGGTAGCGTGACCGCGACGCCGACAAGGCCGATCGCCAGCGCCATCCACAGCACGCGCCGGCGGCCATAGCGGGCGGCCAGATCGCCCATGATCGCCGAACTCGCCGCGCCCAGCAGATAGAGCGTGAAGATGAGGCCGATGCGCGTCTGGTCGAGCGAGAACGGCGGCGCGGCGAGGCGGAAGCCGATGTAGTTGTAAGTGCAGATGAAGGCGCCCATCACGAGGTAGGCGACCGCGAACAGCCACGGCAGCCCCTCGTCGGAGAAATGCGCGCGCGCAAGGCGCACCAGGGTCGCAAAATCGGCGCCGCCGCCCGCGCGCCGCCGTTCGCCCGGAAGCGCGCGGGCGAAAAAGGCCGCGCCCAGCAGCGAATTGGCGCCAATGCCGACCATCGCCAACCGCCAACCGCCGTGATCGGCGAGAAAGCCGACGACGAGCCGCCCGAACATGCCGCCCAGCGTCGAGCCCGCGATATACATGCCCATCGCGAAGCCGAGCGACGGCGCCTCGACCTCCTCGGCCAGATAGGCCATCGCCAGCGACGGCAGGCCCGCCAGCGAAAGCCCCATCAGCCCGCGCAACGCCAGTAGCGAGCCCCAGTTTGGCGCGCCGGCGGCGGCCAGCGTCGCCAAGGCCGAGACGATGAGCGAGGCCACCATCACCGGCTTGCGGCCGAAGCGCTCGGCGGCGAAACCGGCGAAGAACAGCGAACTCGCCATCACCACCGTCGAGACCGAGACCGCGAGGCTGGCGTTGGCTGGCGAGACACGGAAATGGCGCGAGAATTCCGGCAGGATCGGCTGCACGCAATAGAGCAGCTCGAAGATCGCAAAGCCGCCGATGAAGAAGGCGGCCACCACCCGCGCGAAACCGGGCCCCCCGCGACGCAGCGTCATCGCCAGCTCGGCAGCCAGACGCGCAACTCGAACCCCGCCGGCCCGACGCCGATCGACGAGACGAGCACGGGCAGGAAAAACACGAACATCGCCAGCCCTATCCCCAGCATCGCCCAGGCGAAGGCGTCGCGCCACGGCCGCTCCAGCGCGCCGGCGGCCAGCGCCAGCGCCGGCCCCAGGCAGAGGATCGAAGGGTAGAAATAATAGTAAAA
>JAJYDD010000170.1 GCA_021777795.1 Pseudomonadota bacterium
GCCGGCTATTTTCGCGGCGCGACCGATCGGATGATCGCGCGCGCCGCCGA
This sequence comes from Pseudomonadota bacterium, assembly GCA_021777795.1. Lineage (GTDB taxonomy): Bacteria > Pseudomonadota > Alphaproteobacteria > Rhizobiales > Beijerinckiaceae > Roseiarcus. Next base: position 51 of record JAJYDD010000170.1, read on the forward strand.
TGTGCTGTTCGCCTTTCCTGCGCTATTGGTTGGGCTGCTGATCGCCGCGGCGGCCGGTCCCGGCGAGACTTCCGCCGTCGCCGTCATCGCCGTGGCGGTGCTGCCGCTGTTCGTGCGGGTCGTGCGCTCCGTCACGCTGGCGCTTTCCGGGCGCGGCTTCATCGTCGCGGCTGAAGTGGCGGGCGCCCCGCCGCTGCGCATCATGAGCGTGCATATCCTGCCCAACATCGCCGGCGCTGTCGTCGTGCAACTCACCTATGCGCTGTCGGTCGGCATGATTATCGAGAGCGCGCTGAGCTTTCTGGGCCTCGGCGTGCAGCCGCCGGATGCGTCGCTGGGCTCGCTGTTGCGTCAGGGCAGCGCCTATCTCACCATCGCGCCGTGGCTGGCCTTGTCCTCCGGCGCCGTGCTGGCGGCGGCGATCATGTCGGTCAATCTCGTCGGCGACGCGGTGCGCGACGAGCTGGAGCCACTCGAAGCGCGGTCGCTGACATGAGCGCGCTGATCGAGGCGCGGGATCTGACCATCGCCTATGGTGCGCGGGACGCAGCCTATGCGCTTGACGGCGCAGAACTGACGGTCGAGCGCGACGAAACTCTCGCGCTGGTTGGCGAGAGCGGCTCCGGCAAGACGACGCTCGGCATGGCGATGGGGCGGCTGCTGCCGCGCGCGGCCCGTCAGGAAGCCGGGGATCTCAGCGTCGAAGGCCGCTCCGTTTTCGCGCTGAACGACGCGGAACTGCGGGCGCTGCGGCGCGACAAGCTGGGCTTCGTGTTCCAGAATCCGATGACCGCGCTCGACCCGACGATGCGCGTCGGGCGGCAGGTCGCGCTGGCGCTCGGGCGGCGCGACGGCGTCAGCGATCTGCTGGCGCGCGTCGAGTTGGATGACCCCGAGCGCGTCATGCGCAGCTTTCCGCACCAGCTTTCCGGCGGCATGGCGCAGCGCGTCGTCATAGGCATGGCGATCGCGCGCCGGCCGCTCGTCGTCGTCGCCGACGAGCCGACCGCCTCGCTCGACGCTTCGGTGCGCGAGCGCGTGATGGCGACGCTCGGACGGTTGCGCGCCGAGACTCGGGCGAGCCTCGTTCTTCTCTCGCACGATCTGCGCATGGTGGCGCGCCACGCCCAGCGCGTCGCGGTCATGTATGGCGGCCGGCCTGTCGAAACCGGCCCTGTCGCGACCGTGCTCGGCGATCCCGCCCACCCCTATACGCGCGCGCTGCTGCGCGCCGGCGCCGAGACGCCCGGGACGCGGCGGGAGCCGATCGCCGGCTCGCCGCCGGTTCTCAACAGGCCGGCGACTTTCTGCGCCTTCGCGCCGCGCTGCGCGCTGCGCCGTCCGGTCTGCGACGAGACAAGGCCGCAGCTTCGCCCCGTGGGCGGTCGCCTCGTCGCCTGCCACTTTGCGCAAGAGGGTCTCGCCACGCCATGAACGCGCCGGTCGTGAGCCTCAACGATGTCTCCGTCAGCTATCGCGGCGGCTTGTTCCGGCCAGCCGTAGAGGCGGTGCGCAAGGTGTCGCTGGACATCGGCGAAGGCGAGACGCTGGGCCTCGTCGGCGAATCCGGCTCGGGCAAAAGCACGCTGGCGCGCGTCTGCCTCGGCCTCACCGCGCCGACGCGGGGGCGCCTGACCTTTGCCGGCGAGGCGTTCGGCAAGCTGCGGGCGCGGCGCGGCCAGTTGGCGGAGGTGCTGCAATTCCCGGAATGGGCGCTGAACCCGCGCCTGCGCTGCGGGCGTTCTGTCGAGGAGCCGCTGATCGTGCTGGGCGTCGCCGCCGCCGAACGCCGCGCCCGCGTCGCCGCCATGCTGGCGCGCGTCGGGCTCGACGCCGGCGTCGCCCAGCGCCTGCCGGGGCAATTGTCTGGCGGCCAACGCCAGCGCGTCGCGATCGCGCGGGCGTTGGTGACGCGACCCCGCTTCATCGTTTTCGACGAGGCCGTCAGCGCGCTCGACGTCTCGGTTCAGGCCCAGGTCATGAACCTGATCCGCGACTTGCAGGCCGAGCAGGGTTTCGCCGCTTTGTTCATCTCGCATGACATCGCCGCGACCCGCTATCTCAGTCATCGCCTCGCGGTCATGAAGGGCGGCGAGATCGTCGAGACGGGGCCGCGCGACAGATTTTACGGCGAGCCGCACCACGCCTACACTCGCGCTCTGCTGGCTGCGGCTTTGTGAGAAAGGATAGCGACATGGATGACCGCGACGCCCTGCTGGCCGCCGTCGATGACGGCTTCGAGGCGCAACTGGCGCAGACCGCCGATCTCGTGCGCTTCGCCTCCACGCGCGGCGCAGAAGCGCCGGCGCAGGCTTTCATGGCCGAGGAAATGCGTCGGCGCGGCCTCGAAGTCGATCATTTCCGCATCGAGATCGACCTCATTCGCGGCCAGCCGGGCTTTTCGCCCGTCCATGTCTCCTACGACGACGCCTATAACGTCGTGGGCACGATGCGCGCCGTCGAGAAACGCGGTCGCTCGCTGATCCTCAACGGCCATGTCGATGTTGTGCCGACCGGCCCGCTCGACATGTGGACGACGCCGCCGTTCGAGCCGCGCATCGCCGAGGGTTGGATGTACGGCCGCGGCGCCGGCGACATGAAGGCGGGGCTCGTCGCCTGCCTGGCGGCGCTCGACGCCCTCGGCCGCGCCGGTTTCGCGCCCGCCGCCGATGTCATCGTGCAGAGCGTCGTGGAGGAGGAATGCACCGGCAACGGCGCGCTCGCCTGCCTGGAGCGCGGCTATCGCGCCGAGGCCGTCGTCATCCCCGAGCCAATGAACGACAGGCTCTTGAAAGCCCAGATCGGCGTTATCTGGTTTCAGGTCAAGGTGCGCGGCGTGCCGGTGCATGTCGCGGAGGCGGGCTCAGGCGTCAACGCCATCGAATCCGCCTATCGCCTGATGACGGCGCTGCACGGATTGGAAGCGGCGTGGAACGCGCGGCGCGGCGACTATCCCTCGCACGCGGACGTGGCGCACCCGATCAACCTCAACATCGGCCGCATAGAAGGCGGCGACTGGGCCTCCAGCGTTCCGGCCTGGTGCAACATCGACGTGCGCGTCGCGATCTACCCCGGCCAGCCCATCGCTGAAGCCAAGCGCGAGATCGAGCAGACGATTCTGACCGCCGCGCGGGCCGACCCGTTCCTGCACAACAATCCGCCGGAGATCGTCTACAACGGCTTCGAGGCCGAGGGCTACGTGCTTGAGAACGCGCAAGCCCCCGTCGCCGCGCTGGCCTCGGCGCACGCGCGCGTCTTCGGCTCGGCGCTGGAAACCCTGGCCTCCACCGCGACGACGGACGCGCGTTTCTTCGGGCTCTACGGCGCGATGCCGGCATTGGTCTACGGCCCGCGCAGCGAGTTAATCCACGGTTTCGACGAGAAGGTCGATCTGGACTCGTTGCGCAAGGTGACCAAGACCATCACGTTGTTCATCGCCGAGTGGTGCGGCTTGACGGCGACCCGCAGCGCGGGGGCGTGAGATCGGCGATATGTTAGTTGATGATCGGCTCGTCGGCGTCAAGGCGCCCCCGCTCAGGCCAGCGTGCGCGCCAAAGCGAAAGCCTGGCGGAAATCCAGCTTCAGCGGCTTGGCGCTGTCCGTCATCTGCTTGAACAGGCCGGATTCGGTGCGGTATTTGACGTTGCCGATCGCCAGCGCGCCGATGCCGAGCGCGCCATGCGGTCCCAGCGGCGCGCCGTTGGCGAAAAGCTCGACGCCCTCGACGCCGAGCGGCGGTACGGCGTTGACGTCGGCGGCGATCCTCAGTTTGGGCGCGGCGGCGACGTCGGCGGCCTCCAACACGCGCACGCCGGCTTTGGCGGCGCAAAGCGCGATTTCGACGCCGCCGAGAATGGCGCGCCGGCCCTGCGCCGTCGAGCCGTCGGCGACCTCGACATCGACGCCGAAGCGGCGCTTCAATTCAGCGGCGTGGTGGGTGACGCGCGCCGTCCCGTCGTGGCCGACGAACACCACTTTCGCCCCCTCCAGCGCGCCGATGACGCCCGCCGCCGTGCCGACGACGCCCGTCGCGCCGTAGATCGCGATCTCGGCCCCGGCGAGCCCACGGCCGAATTTCTCCCGGAAGGTTTTTTCGACCACGGCGAGCATCGCCGCGGCGGTCGTGAAGGAGCCGGCGGGGTCGGCGAACAGCGAAATCTCGAACGGTTTCAGAAGCGATTTCGCGGCCGCGTCGAGCATATCGAGCGCCAGGAAGGCGTCCTTGCCGGCGATGAAAATACCGGTGCGCAGGGCGTCCCTCGGCGAGCGCGAGAACATCGCGTCCTGGGTCAGCGGCGAAACCTCGGCCAGCGTGACGTTGGTGTAGGTCGCCACCACGTCGAAGCCGGCGTCGGCCGCCATGTTGACGTCGAACGGGCTCATGTGCGCGAGAGGCGTCAACATGTGCAGGATGGTCTTGGCCATAACAACCTCTCAGGAAAGGGAATCGCAGCGCGCGCCGCCCGCGCGCGCGGCGCAGATTCGCACATGAACCTTGCCGCGCGCCGCCTCGCGCGCGCGCGCCGCCCATGACGCCGCCGCGTCGGGGTCGGGGGCGAAGACGAAGCCCGTCGGTCCCCAGGAGCTTTGGCCGACGCCGAGCGCGCCCGCCCGCTCCAGCGTCGCTGCGACTTCGCCGACGCGCGCGCTGGTGAAGCGCCCGCCGCCCTGCGCGGGGGCGAAATGATCGCCGAGCCGGCGCTGGATGGCGCTGATCCCCGCGCCGAAGGCGGGAAAATCCGTTTCCGCCACGCCCGGCAGCACCTGCATCAGCACGTGATGGCAGACGTCGGCGGCGGCCGGGAACGGCGGCAGCGCGGCGAAGGCGGCGCGCTCGGTCTCGCCATGCGCGCCTTCCAGCGCCTCGTCGATCAGCAGCACGACGCGCCAGTCGCTGGGAAACGGCAGATGCGAGACGATCGGCGGCAGAACCGTCGCCGGCCCGCGCCCGGCGTCGAGCATGAAGCCGCCGTGGCGGAACAGGGCGAGGCCGACGCCGGAACGGGCGCCGCGCGTCAGCGCCGCAGCATCCGCCTGCGCATCCTCGGGCAGGCCGTGCAGGCGGCGGAAGGCGAGCGAGAGGGCAAGCGCTAGCTGCGTGCCGGAGCCGAGCCCGGCATGGGTGGGAATGGCGCTGACGACTTCGACCGCGACCGCGCCGTCGAGGCGATGCGTCTCGGCGAGGCGGCGCAACAGGGACTCAACGCGCGCGGGTTCGCCGCCTTGGACCGCGAAATGGGACGCCCGGCGCATCACGATTTCGGTCTCGAAGCCGTCGATGGCGAGGCCGAGCGAGCCGAAGCGTCGGCCGAGATCGCCGCCTAAATCGAGAAATCCCAGATGCAGCCGCGCTCCGGCGCTGACGCGCACGACTCCAGGCTTGATGCTTCCCTCCGGCACGGGAATTGCTTCTTCCTCATCGCATCGCAACATAGGCGATTATGCGGGACGCGCGCTTCGGCGCCAACATGAGAGAAGCGGGAAAAAAACCCGACAGGCGAGGCGGGACGCTCCGGAACGGCGTTGGAGACGTATTGTAAGGACCGTTAGCTCGGAGACTATTATGCTCGTGCTGATTATGACCGTCTGCTCCCTGGCCACCCCGAACCAGTGCAACGAGACGCGGCTGCAATTCACCGCCGACGAATCGCTCACGCAATGCATGATGCAGGCCCAGCCCTATATGGCGCAATGGGCGGGCGAGCATCCGGATGCGCGCATCACCCGCTGGCGCTGCGCCTATCCCGAGCGCGAGGGCCAGCATATCTGAGCGATGGACGCCGCCGCCGCCCGCCGCTAAGCTCGGGCGATGCGGCGGTTCTTCATTCTGCTCCTCGTCGGCTTCGCCCTCCCGGCTGAAGCCCAAGACATGATGCGCGGGCTCGACCTGACCTCGCCCGCCATGACGCAAGCGGAAATGTCGCGCGCCGACATCGTAGCCGAAATCAAGGCCGCGCACGGAAAGCCGCTCGATCTCACCGGCAAGCGGCTGTCGGGGCTCGATCTCTCGGGGCTCGATCTCAGCGGCGCGGTGCTGCGCGCCGCGCGGCTCAATCACGCCAAGCTCGTTCACGCAAAGCTCGATGGCGCCAATCTCGATCAGGTCTGGGCTCTGGGGGCGGATTTTTCCGGCGCCAGCCTCGTCGGCGCCAGCCTGTTCCAGGCGCAACTGGTGAAAGCGCGCTTCGCGGGCGCCAATTTTTCGCACGCGCGGATCGCCGCCAATTTCACCGGCGCCGATCTCGAAGGCGCGATCCTGCGCGGCGCCGAGGGCGCGGCGGATGAGAAGAACCAGTCGATGGGCCTGATGCGGGCCTCGTTCCAGTCCGCCAACCTCGCCCATGCCGATTTCACCGGCGCCGATCTCGCCCGCGCCGACTTCAGCTTCGCCAAATGCGGCGGCGCGGATTTCCAGGGCGCCAATCTTCGCGAGGCCGACGCCAGCGGCGCGGACCTGCGCGGCGCCAAGCTCGACGGGGTGAAGGCGCCGGGGCTCGATCTCGATTCCGCCCGGCTCGATCCCGGCGTCAGCATCGCCGGGGCCGAGCACGCAGACCGCGTGCAGCGCAATTAAGGCCTCAGAGCCGTTCGACGATGGTCACATTGGCCATGCCGCCGCCCTCGCACATTGTCTGCAAGCCGTAGCGCTTGCCGTTGGCGTGCAGGGCGTGGACGAGCGTCGTCATCAGCTTGGTCCCCGAGGCGCCCAGCGGATGGCCGAGCGCGATCGCGCCGCCGTTGACGTTGAGGCGGGCGGGATCGCCGTCGGTGTGCCTGAGCCACGCCATCGGCACCGGCGCGAAGGCCTCGTTGACCTCGTAGAGGTCGATGTCGCCGATTTTCATGCCCGCCCGCTTCAGCGCGCGATCGGTGGCGAACAGCGGCTCCTCCAACATGATGACGGGATCGCCCGCCGTCATGGTCATGGAATGGATGCGCGCCAGCGGCTGAACGCCCAGCGCCTTCAGCCCGCGCTCGTTTACCACCATCACGCCCGAGGCGCCGTCGCAGATCTGGCTCGCGGTCGCGGCGCTGATGCGCCCGCCCTCCTTGATAAGGCGCACGCCTTTGATCCCGTCGAGCGTCGCGTCGAAACGGATGCCCTCATCGACGGTGTGGCGCGTGCGCGCCCCGTCGGGGCCGACGACGTCGAGGCCGACGATCTCCTTGTCGAACCTTCCCGCCTTGGTCGCGGCGATGGCCTTCTGCTGGCTGTCGAAGCCGAAGGCGTCCATCTCGTCGCGCGACAAACCGTATTTTTCCGCCATCATCTCCGCGCCGGTGAACTGGCTGAACACGATGTCGGGATATTTGGCCTCCTGGCGTGGGCTCTTGGCGCGGCCGTAGCCGTTCTTGGCCAGCACCTCGGACGACAGGCCCATCGGCGCGCGCGTCATGCTCTCGACGCCCGCCGCGATGACGCAATCCATCACGCCAGCCATCACGGTGGCGGCGGCGAAATGCAGCGCCTGCTGCGAGGAGCCGCATTGCCGGTCGACCGAGACGCCAGGAATGTGTTGCGGCAGGTGCGAGGCCAGCACCGCGCCGCGCGCGACGTTCTGGCTCTGCTCGCCGGCCTGGATGACGCAACCCATGATGACGTCCTCGACCAGCGCCGGATCGCAGGCCGCGCGGGCGACGAGTTCGTCGAGCACGACCCCTGCGAGATCAGCCGGATGCCAGCCCGAGACTTTGCCGTTGCGCTTGCCGCCGGCGGTGCGCGCGGCGGCGACGATATAGGCCTCACCCATGCGTTGCTCCCTTGGTTTATGGGCGAACGATAGCGCGGTGGCCAGTAAAGGCAAGACGGCTTGCTCTGCGGTCGCGCTCCCCGTATCACTTGCGGGCGAGGTGAACTCCAAGCGGCGAGGTGAACTCTTGGGGTAATCGATCGAAACGGCGGCGCGGAGCCGGCGCCGGGCGATGGCGAGCCGCCGGAGCGCGAACCGGCGGGGCCGGTGCGCGCGGCGGCCGAGGCGCTCGCCGCCCCCGGCCCACGCGTGACGCTGATCGCCGACGCCGCGACCTTCAAGGCGCTGGCGTCGCATCCGCTGCTCGGCGGTCCCGCTCCCCTGCGGCGCAGCCGGCAAGATATCGTCCATTACGACACCGAGGCCGGCGATCTCAACCGGCATGGCCTCGCGCTGGCGCTGCGGCGGGCGCGGGCGCGTGCGGTGCTGAGCTTCGCCGCGCCCGATGGCGGCTTCGAGGTCAAGGCGGCGGGCGAGGCGCCTGAGATTGCGCTTTTGCCGACGGCGGCGCGCGCC
>JAJYDD010000171.1 GCA_021777795.1 Pseudomonadota bacterium
GGTCAAAATGAGGGGATTCCTGAGGTTGCGCCCCGCAACTGACAGAGGAGATAACTAAACTTTAACCCCCTTGCTTGTCACGCCCTTAATCGCTCATTTACAATTTAAATGATGAAAGTCTGGAAGATGGTTAATAGGGACTAGCGACATCTCGCAGTTCTCGGCGACAATGACGAAGGGAGGGAGGATTTGCCTTGCTCTCGCGGCAAACAGCGCCAAGCGGCAAAAAGCGCCAAGCGTCAAAGTGGCGACTCCGGCAGGGCTCGAACCTGCGACCTGCCGCTTAGAAGGCGGCTGCTCTATCCGACTGAGCTACGGAGCCGGACGCAGTCAGTGCGACCAAGGCGCGAGCCGGTTGTAGCGGAAATTGTCGGAATACGAAATGATCTTCCGGCTTTCCGGCCTCGGCGCCTCGACACGATAGGCGATGCCGTTGCGCTCGGCGTAGGCGATCGCCTGCTCTTTCGAATCGAACTTGAGCGCCACCTGCGACTTCATGTCCGACGAACTCGTCCAGCCCATCAGCGGCTCGATCTCGCGCGGCCGCTCGGGCTCATATTCGAGAACCCAACTGTCCTTCGCCTGCCCCGACTGCATCGCGGAGCGAGCGGGAAGATAAATGCGCGCCGTCATGCTCACCCTCAGCCTCTTGCCCGAAGACATTTGCTCGAAGACATTCGCACGCCAGACCCGCGCAAAGCTACGCGTTCGGCCCGAAATCTCCCCGACGGCGTTTACTGGATGTGCGGCGCCTCGACAATGGCTCCGTCGAGATGAAGTAAGGCCGCACGCTGGCCCCGGCGCAAGCCCCAAACGCAAAAAAAGCCCCGCCGGCCCTGACGGCCAGCGGGGCGAGCGCGCAAAATTGATTTAGCCTTCCGAGTCTCATTCGTCTGCGAGCAAGCGATCGCGATGCGGCGGCTATGGTCCGTTCGCAAGCGCGTCGCTGGCGGCGACGCCGCACGGAAATGGCTACGCTCCCGTTCTGGCCTCAACTTTCCCGCGCCCGGATCAGCATGTCGAAGCGGCTTTCCATCCGGTCGAACCCCTGCGCCATTTCCGTGCGCGTCGGCATCTGCGCAATGCGCTCGGCCATCACGCCGATCTTGTCGTCGGCGTTGTCGTGGCGCTGTTCGAGCCGCGCGACGCGCTCGGTGAGGGCGATCAGCCGGGCGTCGAGGCCGCCTTGCGATTTGCCCGCCGACGCGCCCCGGGTCCAGGCGCCCACGACGAACGAGAAGATCATTCCCGCGCCCGTCAGCGCCGGTTGCAGAAAGGGCAGCCCGCCCCAGCCGTCGCCCACCTCGGCCATCGCGTTTCTCTCATCGGTTCTTGGAGTTCAGATCATTCTCTTGCGCGACGATGTCGGGATAGCCGCCGGTGATGATGCCCGACCGCCACGCGCCCACGAACACCGGCGCAACCGCCTCAAGCAGCTTGCTGGCCTCCAGCACGATCCCCGGCTCTATGCCGAGGTCGACGAGGATCTGCTGGACCGCGTTGGCGAAGGATTCCGCATCGGTGATCGTCAGCTTGCGCGTCTCGACCTCCTTCAGGACGGAAATGGAGGCGCCGACAGCGGTCGAGACATCGCCGACGGAACTCGCCGAAACTAGCGCCGGCGCGCCGCCGCCGACCACGACATTGGCCAAGCCGCGCAGCGCCGTCGCGGCGAAAGAGCCCCAGCTCATTGCACCGCCCCGCTCTCGATCGCCTGCACCCTGGCGACCGCCGCGCCGACCTTGGCGATGAGCGCGGCCGAGTTCGTCGCGGTCGGATTCTGGCAGGCGGTGGCAATCACCGCCTGCGCCGAGGCGACGCCAGCCTGCTGCTGGGTCGACAGCTTCGAAAGCGCGACGACGGCGCCTACGTCGGCCTGAAGGATCGGCGCGAAGGCGCAGACGGTGGCGAGGCTCTGGCCGGCCGCCGCCTCCATGTTGGCGAGATCGGCGTGGACGGCGCTGAGCGCGCTGGCCACATCCTGATTGCAACTGGCGGGAGCGGTCGCGCCGCCGAGGAACGGGGCGGCGACGCCGGCGACGATCAAAAACGTGCGCAATTTCATGGCGGTTTCCTTCAGTGGGTTTTCGCAACGTCGGAGACCGCCGTCATGGTCGCCTGGAGCCGGCCGAAAGCGGCGGCGACCTTGTGGGCGACGGCGGTCGGCGTCAGGCCGACGGCCTTCAGTTCCGAGGGGATGGCGGCGGCGATCTTGGCGACGATCTCGGCGACGATCGGCGATTTCACATCGATCTCGGCATGGGCGAGATTGTCGGCCGCGCCGGCGACCTTCTGGGCCGCCTTGTCCTCGATGTAGCGCTCGACCTTGGCGAGCAGCGCCTGATCGACGGCGAGGCCGGTGTAGCGTTTGATCTCGGCCGAGAGGAGCGCGCCGAACGCTGTGACGACGACGCCGATCAGCGCGACGACATAGGGCTCGGCGTCCGCAACGAGCGCGCTCGCCGCGATGACGGTGTTGGACATGGAAGCCTCAGGGAAAAGGAGCGGAGCCGCCGCTCGCCGGGAAATCTCAGACGCCGAGCGCCTTCAGATCGGCGGCGTATTGCGCGACCGAATGGTCGGCGACGAAATCGCCCACGCTGACGCCGATGCGCGTAAGCCTGCCGCCATGCAAATACGGCCGCATCGGCGCGTCGGGCACGATGTCGCCGACGCGCGCGTAAAGCGCGCGCTCGACGCCGCGCTTGAGCAGATGGCCGAACCAGGGATCGAGGAAGGCCGTGCGGGGCGCGCCGAATGTGACCAGCCGGAACGGGACGCCCGGCTGCTGCCAGGCGTGCAACGCCGCCAGACACGACGCCAGCGCGCCGCCGAGGCTGTGGCCGGTGAAGGTGATGAGCCGGTCGCTCGCCAGGACCGGCGACATCATCCGCCACGCCGCCTGCGCGCCGAGGCCGAAACCGGAATGGACGAAGCCGAGTCCGCGCACGTGCACGGGCAAGAACGCGGCGTCACGCAGCCAATCGAGCGCCTGCACCGGATGCGTGCCCGGGACGGCGACGACGATTTCGCCCGGCCGCGGCAGCAGCGCGTAATGCGCGTCGAGCGCAACCGTGCGCGACCAGGGCCCGGCGTAGACGCGCCCGGCGATCTCGGCGAGAGCAGCGTGCGAGAGCATCATTCGCCTGCCCGCAGCAGATAGGCGGCGACGATCAGGAACGCGCAGACAAGCGCGCCGCCAACGGTCATGTAAGCCGCGAAATTCGCGGCCGCGAACACGTTCGGCATCGAAAAGACGAGCGGAATCATGCGTCGGACTCCGCGTCGAGACGCCCCCAAGTCTTCGGGCCGATCAGCCCATCGACATAGAGACCGTGCTTGGATTGGAACGCCGCGATGGCCGCGCGGGTGAGCGGGCCTGCGAAGCCGTCGATCGTCAGCGCCGGCGCCGCGCCGGCCCGATTGAGCCGCCATTGCAGATCGGCGACCGAGCCGCAGGGAAAGCCGCTCGCCGTTGGATGCGCGGTCTCATCGCCGGGCGCGTTGCGCGCCGCGCCGCCGTGGCTCGGCGTCGGCGCGACATCGCGCGGCAACTCGACCTGATGCGGGTTGGGCAATCCGTGCAGCAGGAACGGCGGAAGCGACGGCAGTTTGGCCAGTTCGTCCCGCGCCGCCCCGACCATTGCGACGAAATTGATCCACGTCGGCGAGCCGACGCCTGAACAATCGACATGGCCGCCGCCCGCCGCGCCAAGGTCATGGTGCTGGCAGAGGCCGCGCCCCTGGCCGCCACGCGCCCACACAGGCGGGATGTTGTAGGCGACGCAGAGCCAACCGAAGATCAGCGCCGCCGCGCGCCAGCGCGCTTGCGGAATGCCCTCCGCAGTCTTGCCGGGAATTTCGAGGCTGATGCCGGCGCCGTTGAAGCCGCACTCGGCCCAGGCCTCGAATTGCAGCGGCACGGTCTGTGTCACCTCCTCGCCGCCTTCGCTCATGAAGGCGTGCGGGGCGGCCTGGGTCGCTGCGCGGCAACACCAGGCAACGGAGCCGGCATAGCCGCCTTCGCACATATGCGCGATGAGCAGATCATGCCTGATCGGCGTCGGCGTATAATTGGGCGACGGTCTTTGGACGACGCGCGGCATGGCGATAGGCATGGAGGCCTCGCAGTTGATTCGGGAGGATGGAGGGAACGCGGCGCCGGTCAGCTCGGCGGCGCGCCGGAGAGGATCGCTGCAACGCGCGCGGCGGCGATCAGATTGAGCGAGGCGAGATAGTTGACGCCCGCGACCACTTCTGGATTGCTGAGATCAAGCGCGCCTGCGCCTGTCGCCATCAACAGGAACAATTTGACCTGGGCGTTGGCCGCGCTGACGATGGCGCCCTGTTCGGAGCTGGAGAACAGCGCCATGAATTGCAGGAAGCTCAGGCCGGAGGTTTGATAGATCGCCGTCGGCGTTTTCGGCGTGAAGACGCCTGCCGAATACGTCCAGCCGACCTCGGCGGTGTCCGAGGCGACAATCTGAGACCCGTCGCCGGGATTGAACGTCGCGGGATCGGCGAGAATGACGTTGACGACGACGCTGTTCAGGACTTGGGCGCACCGCATCAGAAATGCTCCACGACGATCACGTAGCCGGGGCCGCCCGCGCCGCCGGGGCCGGCGGCAAATGTGTTGAGCGTCGACCCGCCGCCGCCGCCGCCGCCGCCCGGCGAACCACCGGCGCCGCCCGCGAAACCGCCCGTCAGGCCGCCCGCGCCGCCCGCGCCTCCTGCGCCGACAAACAGGTTCAATGCGCTCGACGCTGTTGCGGCCGATCCGCCCGACGCTCCGGCGCCCGCGCCGCTTATCGCCAATGTGCCGGGAACGCCGGCATTGCCCGATGCGCCGCCATTCTGAGCAGCGAGCGCGGTCGTGACTCCGCCGCCGGAGCCGCCGCCCGAGGCCCCCGCGATGGAAAAGCCGGTGGCGTTGGCCGCGCCCGTCGCACTGCCCCCAGCGCCGCCGCCTCCGGCATTGGCGAGCGAACTGGCGCCGAAGGTACCGGAGCCGCCCGCGCCTCCGCCGCCGGCGCCGCCCGCGCCGCCCGTCGCCCCCGAACCCGAACTGCCGAGGTAGAAAACGCCGCCGCCGCCGCCGCCGCCGCTCCCCGTGCTCAACTGGCCGCCGCTGCCGCCGCCGCCGCCGTAGCCAAGAAGCAGCGAGCCGAAGCTGGTTAGGCCGCCCGCGCCGCCTGCGCCCCCCGTCGTGTTGTCGGCCGCCGCCGGCGCGCCGGCCGCGCCGCCGGCGCCGATGCTGATGGCCTGCGAGCCGCCGATCGCCGCCGCCGTAAACGTGCCGAAGTTTGCCGCCGCCCCGCCGCCGCCGCCGCCGCCCGAAACCGCCGAGCCCGAGGCCTGACGCGCCCCGCCGCCGCCGCCGCCCCCGCCGCCGATCGCATAAACATCAGCAATCACCATCCCCGGCGTCGGCGTGTACGTGCCGGAGGCGGTGAAAGTGATGATGTTGGTGGGATGCGGCAGGCTGCCGGAAATGCCCCCGGGGCCAGGGCCAATCGGAACCTGGGCCGAAGCGCCAGCGCCAAGAAGCGCCAGGAACCCGACGCAAGCAAATCCTCTACGAAGCATCTCAGTTCGCCTTGTAGTAGGAGACATCGATCGTCGGCGAACCGCTCTGCGCCGTGAAAGACAGCGAAGAGAGCGGCCCGGAATAGCTGAAGCAGGCGCCGGCGGCGACCGGTAGTCCGACTGAGGCCGTCGCCGCCGTTCCGTCGTCGCGATAGCGCACGCCGCCCCCTTCGACGCAGATTTCCGCCAGCGTCGCGCCGGCGGGCGCCGTCAGCGTCACGTTGGTTGAAACCGCAAGCCCCATCTGTGAGGCCCCCGCAGAATTATAGAGGTAGATCGGCGTCACGCCGGGCGTGATTGTCCCTCCCTGATCCCGGTGAGTTTGCGCGTGCGCCAAGCCGACCAGGCTGAGCATCAGCGCGCTGGCTGTGAGCGAGCGCTTGAGCATTTCGGTATTCCTTGATGATCGAAGGCGCGGTTCGGGCGAAAGGCGTCGGACGACGCCTCATGCCCCGATTGCGCGAGCTTTGTCAGTTGATGGTCCAGAACCCGGAGGGATGGGTTCCGCTTGGTCCCAGGCATCCCGGGATGATCGTCTGATGAGCGCTCGGGCTCGGATGCGTTCCGTCAGCGGTGTCGCTCATGGAGACCCATGTTCCGGACCCAGCGCCGGTCGCGCTGGCGGGCGCCGTCTCAACGCAGGCCGCCGCGTCCATCACGCCGCCGACGAGACCCATCGGAAGCGCATAATTGTAGAGGAAATAATTCCAGGCGTTGCGCGCGCTCGGGCCGCTCGCGAAGGCGTAGAGGTTGACCTTCTGACCGCTCGGAAGCGCATTGGCAAAGGTCAATGACACAGCGCCGCTCGACGGCGTGTGCGTTCCTGTCGAAAGCCGCGAACCCACCAGGGTTGTCGCGCCCGAGCCTCCCGCGCCGGCATCGACGACAGTGGTGTAGGCGCCGTCCGACCACAACGAACCGATCATCGTCGCGCCCGGAAATGGGCAGGCGTAAGGCCCTGTCGTCCCATTGCCTGAGATCGAGCAGGAAAGGACGCCGGCCCCAAGCGCGCCGCTGCCATAGGGGCCGCCGAGCGGGGTCGGATCGACCACCGCCGCCGATCCGAAACCGGCCCCGGTCGCCGTATAAGGCCCGGAGCCGGGCGTCGCCTGCGCGTTGCTAGTCGCCGAAACCACCCGCGGCAGCATCGTAATCCACCACAGGCCTTGTCCCTGGCCCGGCGCCGCCGCGCCCAACGCCCGCGCGGCGGGGATGAAAGAGTTGATGAGCTGCGACAGGGAACTCCCGTCGTAAAGATCGTTGGTTCCGGCGTTATCGATCACACGATCAACGACGCCTGCCGCCTCGGAAATGCGAGCGAGGCGACCTCGAATATCGGCGTCCGACGCGAGTTGCAGCCCGTTGATCGGCATCTTGACGACGCCAAAATATCCGTTCGAGGCGTAGTCGAGGTAGGAGAGGTCGGTGTAGCCGGTCGAGTTGCCGATTCCTTCGTCGATGCTGTCTCCAAACACCGCAATGGACTTGATCGGCCCCAAATATTCCACCGAAACAGGTCCAACGAGCGGATTGTCGTAATTGTTGAACGACGTCGAAAAATTTGAAAGCGATTGCGCCTCGGTCTGATCGCCGTTGGCGGGGCCGCCGATATACCAGCCGGGAATCTGCGATCCGTTGGCGACAGCCGCGGCAGTCACTATGGAATAGGACCCGGTCGCATAGTTTATGGAACAGGAGGACACACCATTTGCGCGGGCGCATCCGCCCGAGCCGTTGTCCGTGCTGTTGGCGAAGCCCGGAATGTCGAACACGACGCTCTTGGCGACGACCGGCGTGGTCGGAAGAGTCCCGGAGAACGTGGTCGCCGAACCGTTTCCGGTCCCGAACGTATAGTTGGAGTATCCGATGTTGGACCCCTCGTAGAGCGCGCCCTTTCCATTGCCGCGAA
The DNA here is from genome assembly GCA_021777795.1 of Pseudomonadota bacterium. Taxonomy (GTDB): domain Bacteria; phylum Pseudomonadota; class Alphaproteobacteria; order Rhizobiales; family Beijerinckiaceae; genus Roseiarcus. The sequence continues at coordinate 7,499 of JAJYDD010000171.1, forward strand.
TGGGAATCTGGCCGCCCATCGGCTCATTGCAGTAGGAGCGGATATAGAAGGGCGTGCCTGGCGGCAGATAGAGATAAAGCGGATCAGTGCGCAAAGCCGGGGTGCTCGGCTGCAACGTCCATGACGACGCGCCGGCGGAGGTGATCGACGGAGAGACGATTTGGCCGCCGTTGGGCGTGGCCCAATAGGACAGGCTCGCGGTATTTGTCTCGACCGAAGCCGAGCAGGTGACGGGGTTGGCGCCAGGCTGCTCGCCGGAGGAACCATTGGCGCCCGGCGCCTGGGACGTTCCCGGCTGCCAGCCGGAATAGACGAGACGGATCGCGTAAGTTGGCCCGGAAAGCGGCGAGACTTCGTGAATGCGCGACGTGAAACCGGTGCGAAGGCCCGGCGTGATATTGAAGTTGTAGCCGCCGAATTGGGAGCGTGTCGCCCCCGCGCGCCAGATCGGTTGATCGACGCGAGTGAGGGCGGTTTTAAGGGTCGTTGTTTGACCATTGACGGAAACGGATTGCGCCGCTGCGGGCGGCAATCGGGTGGCCCCCGCTCCTATGGATTGCGCCGGAAGAGCCACGGCGACGAAAAGACAGAGAAACTTTCGCATGCCGCCCCCTCAATTTTGACGTATCAACACCTGCGCCGAAGACGAGGGCGCGTAGACTTGCACCCGCCCCTTCTCGACGCTGGAGACCCAGGAACCACCTTGCGCGCCCATCGAGCCGCCCCCGGAGAGCGCCATCACGCTGGCGTTGTTGGGGGGCGATCCCACCGCCGCCGCGCCGTCGTCGAGCACGATCGCGATCTGCGACCCGCTCGTG